>NZ_JBRRCU010000062.1:0-27494 GCF_056759195.1 Stenotrophomonas sp. STEN083
CCAACAGCCAGAGCCAACAGCCAGAGCCAATAGCCAGAGCCAATAGCCAGAGCCAATAGCCAGATCCAGAGCGAATAGCCAGATCCAGAGCGAATAGCCAGATCCAGAGCGAATAGCCGGAGCAGCGAACTCAGCGGCTATTAGACAAACAATGCCGAAGTAATCCCCTCTCCCGTTTCAACGGGAGAGGGGTAGGGGTGAGGGCGCTCTTGGCGCGGACCCGACCTTACCGCTTCAACAAGGCAACAATGCTCTCAGCAGCATCACGACCCTCAGCAACCGCAGTCACCACCAGGTCCGCACCGCGCACCGCATCACCACCGGCAAACAGCTTGGGGTTATGGGTCTGGAACGGCAGACGCGTAGCACCACCGGCAATGATGCGGCCATTGCTGCTGGCCTCCACGCCCTGCGACGAAAGCCACTCCGGCAACGTCGGCGAAAAGCCAAAAGCGATGATCACCACGTCCGCTTCCAGCAGCGATTCGCTGCCCTCAATCGCCACCGCATTGCGACGACCATTGGCATCCGGCGCGCTCAACTCGGTCTCGACCACGGTCACGCCGATCACTTCATCGTCAGCACCGGCTTCAATCGCCAGCGGCTGACGGTTGAACAGGAAGCGCACACCTTCCTCGCGGGCATTGGCGACCTCGCGGGCCGAGCCCGGCATGTTGGCTTCATCGCGGCGGTAGGCACAGGTCACCTTGGCTGCGCCCAGACGGATCGCGCTGCGTACGCAGTCCATGCCGGTGTCGCCGCCGCCGAGCACCACCACACGCTTGCCGTTGAGGTCGGGCAGGGCGATCTGGTCTTCCCAGCCGGCAATCGGCCGGCCCTGCGGATCGTTGCCGCCGACAATGCGGCTGTTCTGCACCAGGAAGGGCAGTGCCGGCAGCACGTTCTTCAGGTCCTGGCCGATCAGGCCGCCGTCGGTGTAACGGTAAGCACCGGTGCCGAGGAACACCGCGTCGTAGTCAGCCTGCAGCTGCTCGATGCTGATGTCGCGGCCGATCTCCACACCCAGGCGGAACTGCACGCCCATGCCTTCGAGGATCTCGCGGCGGCGGTCGATCACGCTCTTGTCCAGCTTGAAGCTGGGGATGCCGAATTGCAGCAGGCCACCAATCTGCTCGTAGCGGTCGAACACCACCGCCTGCACGCCGGCACGCGCGAGGCGATCGGCGCAGGCCAGACCCGCAGGGCCTGCGCCGACAACCGCCACGCCCTTGCCAGTGCTCTCAACCGCATGCAGGTCCGGCTTCCAGCCCGTGGCCAGCGCGGTATCGACGATGTATTTCTCGACCGCGCCTATGGTGACCGCGCCGAACTCTTCCAGCGTGCAGCTGCCTTCGCACAGGCGATCCTGCGGGCAGACACGGCCGCAGACTTCCGGCAATGGGTTGGTGGAATGGCAGAGCGTCGCCGCCTCGTGGATGCGGTCTTCCTGCACCAGCTGCAGCCACTGCGGGATGGCGTTGTGCACCGGGCATTTCCAGCTGCAGTAGGGGTTGCCGCAATCCAGGCAGCGACCGGCCTGGTACTGCGCATCGCCTTTGTCGAATTTGCCGTAGAGCTCGCCCCAATCGCCAGACGTGCGCAGTTCCACCGGAATGCGCTGCGGCATGGTGCGGGGCAGGTCGAGGAACTGGAAGGCTTGCTTGCGGCTCATGGGAACTCTTGATGTCTGGGGAGGAGCCCTTCTCCCGCGTGCGGGAGAAGGTGCCCCGGAGGGGCGGATGAGGGGAGGCCGGTGAAGCGCCCTCACCCCAATCCCTCTCCCGCGGGCGGGAGAGGGGCTCAAGCCGTCAAGCGGCGCGGCGCAACGATTCGGCCAGCGACTCGATGCTGGCGGCCTTGGGTTTGACCAGCCAGAACTTGCCGACGTAGTCGCGGAACTCGTCGAGGATCTGCTGCGCCCAGATGCTGCCGGTCAACTCGCGGTGGCGGCCGATCAAGGTGTGCAGGTGCTGGCGATGGTTCTCGAAGCCTTCGGTCGAGATGCGGTGGATGTCGATCAGCTCATGGTTGTAGCGGTCGACGAAATCGCGGTCGACGTCGAGCACATAGGCCAGGCCACCGGTGAAGCCAGCACCGAAGTTCAGGCCGACCTTGCCAAGCACCGCGACCACGCCGTCGGTCATGTACTCGCAGCAGTGGTCACCAGCACCTTCAATCACTGCCAGTGCGCCGGAGTTGCGCACGCCGAAGCGCTCACCTGCGCGTCCGGCGGCAAACAGCTCGCCGCCGGTCGCGCCGTACAGGCAGGTGTTGCCGATGATGGCAGTGTTGCGCGCCTCGAAGCGGGCGCCGCGCGGCGGACGTACCACCAGGCGGCCGCCAGCCATGCCCTTGCCAACGTAGTCGTTGGCTTCGCCTTCGACTTCCAGGTTCAAGCCGCCGACGTTGAACGCACCGAAGCTTTGCCCGGCGGTACCGCGGAAGCGCAGGTTCAACGGTGCTTCGCTCATGCCGTGGTTGCCGTGCGCGCGGGCGATGGTGCCGGACAGGCGCGTGCCCACCGAGCGGTCGGTGTTGTGGATCAGGAAGCGGTGTTCGCCGCCCTGCTTGTTGGCGATGGCGTCGGCGAGCAGGTTGTCCATCTGCGTGGCCAGGCTGTCCGGCGACTGGTACAGGCGCTGCGCGGCGCAATGCGCGCCGTCGTAGTGCGCAGGCGCGAGCAGGCGCGACAGATCGACCTTGACGCCTTCGCGCGGCGACACTTCCAGCTGCTGCAGCAGATCGGTGCGGCCGACGATTTCATCCAGCGAACGCACGCCCAGGTACGACAGCCACTCGCGCACTTCCTCGGCCAGCAGGCGGAAGAAGTTCTCCACGCGCTCCGGCAGGCCGGTGAAGTAGCCCGCACGCAGGCGCTCGTCCTGGGTGGCGACGCCGGTGGCACAGTTGTTGAGGTGGCAGATGCGCAGGTACTTGCAGCCGAGCACGATCATCGGCCCGGTGCCGAAGCCGAAGCTGTCGGCGCCCAGCAGTGCAGCCTTGACCACATCCAGGCCGGTCTTCAGGCCACCGTCGGTCTGCAGGATGGTGCGGCTGCGCAGGTCGTTTCCGACGAGCGCCTGGTGCGATTCGGCCACGCCCAGCTCCCACGGCACGCCGGCATAGCGGATCGAACTGATCGGCGAGGCACCGGTGCCGCCGTCATGGCCGGACACGGTGATCAGATCGGCACCGGCTTTCACCACACCGGCAGCAATGGTGCCGACGCCTGCATGTGAGACCAGCTTCACCGATACCAACGCATCCGGATTGACCTGCTTCAGGTCGTAGATGAGCTGTGCCAGATCTTCGATCGAATAGATGTCGTGGTGCGGCGGCGGTGAGATCAGGCCGATGCCGGGCTTGGCGTAGCGCAGGCGCGCGATCAGCTCGTTGACCTTGTGGCCGGGCAGCTGGCCGCCTTCACCGGGCTTGGCGCCCTGCGCGACCTTGATCTGCAGCACTTCTGCATTGACCAGGTATTCGGCGGTGACGCCGAAACGGCCGGAGGCCACCTGCTTGATCTTGGAGCGCTTCTCGGTGCCATAGCGCGCGGGATCTTCGCCGCCTTCGCCGGAGTTGGAACGGCCGCCGAGGCGGTTCATCGCAATCGCCAGCGCTTCATGCGCTTCCGGCGACAGTGCGCCCAAGGAAATCGCAGCGGTATCGAAGCGCTTGAACAGTGCCTCGGCCGGTTCCACTTCATCCAATGGCACCGGCGTTGCCGCCGGCTTGAGCTGCAGCAGATCGCGCAACGCCGAGGTCGGGCGCGAATGCACCGCGTCCATGTACTTGCGCCAGTCTTCGGCATCGCCCGTGCGCGAGGCGCGCTGCAGCGTCATCACCACGTCCGGGTTGTACATGTGGTATTCGCCGCCATGCACGTACTTGAGCAGGCCGCCGACTTCCGGCTGCGCCAGATCATTCCAGGCGCGCACGGTGAGCTCGCGTGCTTCGGTATCCAGGCGCGCGAGGCCCACGCCGCCGATGCGGGCAGCGGTATCCGGGAAGCACAGTTCAACCACGTCCGGGTCGAGACCGACGATCTCGAACAACTGCGCGCCGCGATAACTGGCAATGGTGCAGATGCCCATCTTGGAGATGATCTTGCTCAGACCCTTGTAGATGCCCTTGCGGTAGCTGCGGCCGATCTGCGAGACCTCACCACCCTTCTTCAACTGCAGGATGCCGCGCCGGCCCAGGTCGAACAGCGTCTGGTAGGCCAGGTACGGATACACCGCAGTCGCACCAAAGCCCAGCAGACAAGCCATGTGGTGCGCATCACGTGCGGTGCCGGTTTCCAGGATCAGGTTGACGTCGCAGCGCAGGCCAACCTTGGACAGATGATGATGCACGGCGCTGGTGGCCAGCAGAGCATGCACCATCGGCCGGTCGGCAACCGGGTAGCGGTCGGACAGCAGCAGCATTACCACGCCATCGCGTGCGGCCTGCTCGCACTCGGCGCAGATGCGCTCGATGCCGGCCTTCAGACCTTCCTCGACGCTATAGGACAGGTCGATCAGACGATTGCGCTCGACGTACTGGTCCATCTTCAGCAGCTGGCGCAGCTTGCGCTGGCTCAGCACCGGCGAGTTGAGGATGACGTGGTTCACCGTCTCCGCCGCGGCGTGGAAGATGTTGGTCTCCTTGCCGAGCTGGGTGGTCAGCGACATCGCGCATTCTTCGCGCAGCGGATCGATCGGCGGGTTGGTGACCTGCGCGAAGGCCTGGCGGAAGTAGTCGTACAGTGGACGGGTGTGGCGGCTGAGTACGGCGATTGGCGTGTCATCGCCCATCGAGCCGGTGGCTTCCTGCCCGGTTTCGGCCAGTGGCCGCAGCACCTGCTCCAGTTCCTCGGTCGTGAGCTGGAACAGCTTGTGGTAGCTGCGCAGCGTCGCTTCGTCGAACGGCTCCTCGGCCAGCGAGGGATCGATCAGCTCGGTCTGCAGGTAGGTCACGCCCTGGTGCAGCCATTGCTTGTACGGCGCGCGTGCACGGTTGATGCGGTCGATGGCTTCCGAGTCGAGCAGGTCGCCACGCTTGAGGTCGATGGCCATCATCTGGCCCGGACCGAGCTTGCCCTTGCGCACGACGCGCTCGGTCGGCACTTCCCACACGCCGGCTTCGGAGGCGACCAGGAAGTGGCGATCAGAGGTCAGCATCCAGCGCGCCGGGCGCAGGCCGTTGCGGTCCAGGGTGCAGGCGGCATAGCGGCCGTCGCAGGCCACGATGCCGGCCGGGCCATCCCACGGCTCGCTGTTCAAGCCATAGAACTCATAGAACGCGGCGAGGTCGGCGTCCTTGAATTCCAACGATTGCGTTGCCGGCGGCACCAGGATGCGCAACGCCTGGATCAGCTCCATGCCGCCGGCCACCATCAGCTCCAGCATGTTGTCCATGCTCTGCGAATCGGAACCGTGCATCGAGATCACCGGGTCGAGCTCGGCGATGTCGAACTTCGGCGTCTTCCACACCTTGCTGCGCGCCTGCGCCCAGTGGCGGTTGCCTTCGATGGTGTTGATCTCGCCGTTGTGGGCGAGCATGCGGAATGGATGCGCCAGCGGCCAGCGCGGCATGGTGTTGGTGGAGAAGCGCTGGTGGAACACCACCACGCTGGACGCCAGTTCGTGACGCTGCAGGTCCGGGAAGAAGGTGCTCAGCTTGTCTGGCAGCACCATGCCCTTGTAACTGATGGCTTCGGCGCTGAGCGTGGTGACGTAGTAATCGGCGACATCGCGCAGGGTCTGTTCGCTGCGGCGGCGGGCCATGAACAGCGCCAGTGCGAATTGCTCGGCGCTCTGCTCGATGTCGGCATCGACGAACACCTGTTCGATCTTCGGCAGCGTGTCGCGCGCCAACTGGCCACAGACACTGTCATCGGTAGGGACTTCACGCCAACCGCGCGGATGGCAGCCGGCGGCACGCAGCTGTGCATCGAGTTCGGCGCGACATCGCTGCGCAGCGTCAGCATCGTGCGGCAGGAACACAACTCCGGCGGCGAAGTTGGGGCCGAGTGCGATACCGGCTTCTTCAGCCAGTTGGCGCAGGAACACGGTGGGTTTGCGCAGCAGCAGGCCGCAGCCGTCGCCGGTGAGCCCGTCGGCGGCAACACCACCGCGGTGGGTCATGCGCGACAGCGCAGCGATGGCGGTATCCACCAACAGGCGCGATGGCTGGTCGTCGAGCTGGGCGACCATGCCGAAACCACAGGCGTCGCGTTCGTCTTGCGGGTCGTAAAGCCCTTGCGGGGTGCGGACTGCCATCTGTGCCTCGATGCGATTCAGGTGAGCGGCGACACTCCTGCCCGCTCGCTGAGCACGTCATGCACATCAGATGGATCGCGTCGTGCCGTTGGGGTAAGACCCGACGAACGCCGTTGCGGCGTATACGCCCGACCCAAGCGCCCTCGCGCCCATCCAATGCACATGATGTGCTCAACCTGGAGCGCACCTTGAGGTCACCGGATGGTTCGACTAAATCACAGTTGTTGCAACGCCGCAATACATCGTTGCGAGCGCAACCAAAGCCTTGCTGGGCAAGGCTTTGGCGCTGCCAATTCAGCCGCAGCGGACGCCGCTGACGGTGCCCTTGTCGTCGATTTCGATGTTCAGGCGCTCGCCGATGAACTCCATCGTGACCGGCTGGTTGGGCTTGAGCACGCGTACGTCGGTGGCACCGGCGTCTTCCTTGGCCTGGGCCTGCATGGCCTCGTTATAGGCCTGGCCGACCAGGCCCTGCACCTGGCTGGCATCGCAGGCGCCCGGCGGCGGCGTGGCTTCAGCGGGTGCGGCAGCGGCCTCGGCGGCCTGCTGGGATTGGTTCAGTGCTTCATCCTGTTCTTCCGGGGCCGGCTTGGTGCAGGCGCTCAGGGCCAACATCAGGGTGGCGGTGGCAATCAGGGCGGCGGGGCGGCGCAGGGCGCGCGGCGTCGACGGGAACTGCATCGGAACTCCAGGGTGTTGAGAGACATCCCAAGCATATAGCCAAGTGACGGCCATGTTGACGCTGCGTCGCAATGCACTGCGCGATACTCCGCCACCGTTTATTTGCTGGGAGCAGCGATGGCCGCGACATTGTCAGTGCCTGCATTGCGCCATAGCCATGACGGTGAACCGGGCATTGTCCGCCAGCGCGCCGGGCGCGGCTTCCGCTATGTGGATACGCGCGGCAAGCCGGTGCGGGCGCCGGCCACGCTGGAGCGCATCCGGCGTCTGGCCATTCCGCCCGCCTATACCCAGGTATGGATCTGCGCGCAGGCCAATGGCCATCTGCAGGCCTGCGGTCGCGATGCGCGCGGGCGCAAGCAATACCGTTACCACCCCGACTGGGTACGCACGCGCAGTGACAACAAATTCGATCGCATCGTGGCATTCGGCAAGGCATTGCCAAGCCTGCGCCGGCGCGTGCGCAGCGACCTGGCCTTGCCCGGCCTGCCACGGGAGAAGGTGCTGGCAATCGTGGTCTCGGTGATGGGCCGCACGCTTGCGCGCATCGGCAACGATGCCTATGCACGCGACAACCACTCCTACGGGCTCACCACGCTGCGCAACCGCCATCTGGAACGCGCTGGCGAAGGCAAGGCACGGCTGCGCTTCCGCGGAAAATCCGGACAGGCGCAAGCCTTGGTCATCGACGACCGCCAGCTATCAGCGCTGGTGCGGCGCTGCCAGCAACTGCCGGGGCAGCTGCTGTTCCAGTACCGCGACGATGACGGCAAGGTGCGGCCGGTAGGCTCAAGCGACGTCAACGAGTACCTGCGCGAAGCCACCGGCGCAGACTTCAGTGCCAAGGATTTCCGCACCTGGGGCGGCACGCTGGTGGCGTTGCGTGAGCTGGCCCAGCTGCCTGTGCCTGAAACCGGCGGGGAGCGCGCGCAAAGCGCCTTGCAGAACCAGGTGATTGCAGCGGTGGCGGCGATGCTGGGCAACACGCCGGCGGTGTGTCGCAAGGCCTACATCGATCCCTGCGTGTTCGACGGCTGGCGTGATGGCCGGCTCAGCACGATGCAGTCCCTGCGCGGCCCCCGCCAATGGGAGGCCGCCGCACTGCGTTTCCTGCGCGCCGCACATCGGGCGGGTTGACGGCGGACTCAGCCGCAGCGCATGGCGGTGATGTTGTTGGTGCGGCCGATTTCGATGGTCAGGCGATCACCGCCCGTCGAGGCCTGGGTCTGGATGGAAGCCGCGCTGTCGGGTTGATCGTTGCCGCGCACCACTTGCACCTGCAGGCTGTCACTGTCCACGCGGGCGCGCTCGACGGTATCCGGTCCGGCGGCAAGGCCGACCGCGCCGCGCACCATGTCGGTATGACATTGGCCGGAGATGACGCCATCGATGGGTTGCACCTGGCTGACCCGGGCAGTGCTGCAGGCAGTGGCGGTGATGGCGCTGAAACAGGCGATGACCAGCATCCGATACATGGCGGACTCCAAGCGGTGGTATGCATGCAGGGTGCTGCTGTTGGTGTAAGAGCGGGATGAAGAGCCCTGCCTGCAGCGGATTTGCTCCCTCCTTTGCACGAAGTGCAGGGGAGGGTTGGGGAGGGGTGCTGTTCGCAGGAACATCGAACAACGTGCACAAGCAGCAGCCAAAGCCACCCCCTCCCAACCTCCCCCTTGGCTACGCCAAAGGGGAGGGGCCAAGCAGCGCTCCTCTCGTCGATAATCCACATGGCAATCCACACAGGAATATCCGATGTCGCAGCAGGAGAGCTGTCGTATTCTGGTGTTGGGCGGTTACGGCCATTTCGGCGCGCGTATCGTGCGTGCACTTGCCATCACGCCGGGCATCACCGTCATCGCTGCCGGTCGCAACCCTTCGCAGGCGGCAGCCAATCTGCCGGGCGTGGATCTGGCGACCATCGAACTGTGCCGGCTGGATACCGCTGCGCCCGACTTCGAGACTCAACTTGCCAACACCCGAGCGGCACTGGTCATCCATACCGCCGGTCCCTTCCAAGGCCAGGGTTACGACGTGGCAAAGGCTTGCCTGCGCGCTGGCATGCACTACATCGATCTCGCGGACGGTCGCGACTTTGTCGCTGATTTTCCGCAGCAGCTGCAGGCCCTGGCCGAGCAGACCCAGCGCAGTGCGATCAGCGGCGCCAGCACCTTGCCGGCGCTCTCCAGCGCGGTCGTCGATGCACTTGCAGCGCAATTCG
This sequence comes from Stenotrophomonas sp. STEN083, assembly GCF_056759195.1. Classification (NCBI taxonomy): domain Bacteria; kingdom Pseudomonadati; phylum Pseudomonadota; class Gammaproteobacteria; order Lysobacterales; family Lysobacteraceae; genus Stenotrophomonas; species Stenotrophomonas sp. STEN083. Next base: position 9,160 of record NZ_JBRRCU010000062.1, read on the forward strand.
ACCAACTGCACAGCATCGACATGGTGATCGCGCCCGCGCAGGCCACGCCACTGGGCATGGCGACCGTACGAGCTGTGCTTTCGTACTGCGGCAAGCCGTTCGAGTGCTGGCTCGATGGCCGCTGGCAAACCGTAGTTGGCTGGGCCAATCCGCAGCCAGTACGCTTTGCCCGTATTGGTCCGCGCCTGGCCTCGCCCTGTGATGTGCCGGACCACACGCTGCTGGTGCAGCGCCATCCGGGCGTGGCGACGGTGCGCTTTCGCGCGGCACTGGAGTTGCCGTTCCTGTCGCGTTGCCTGGCGACGCTGGCCTGGCTGCGTCGGCACGGCCTGCCATTGCCGATGGAAGCGCTGGCCGGCGTGTTCGCCCGCGCCGGTCGCTGGTTCGATCGCTTCGGCACTGATCTGGGCGGCATGCGCATAACCCTGCGTGGCCAACGTGGGGGCCTGCAGCGCACCGTGCATTGGGATCTGACCGCGCCAATGCTGCACGGCCCGGAGATCCCCACCCTCGCGGCCGTGCTGCTGGCGCGCCGCTTTGCTCGTGGCGAGGGATTGCCAACTGGTGCCCATGCCTGTCTCGGCCTGCTGACGCTGGCGGAGTTTGAAAGCGAGTTCGCGCGCTGGCAGATCGACAGCACAGTCAGCTGAATCATTCAGCCCGGCAGCGGTCAGGGTGCCATCCGGGCTATTGACTACAAATGTAGGCAGATCTACCGTGGCGACAAATGTAGTCACGGAGACGGCCATGCGCCGCAAGACCATCGGGGACCAGGAACTGGCCCTGCTGCAGTACATCGGAGAGAACGAACCCACCAGTGTCGGCGAGGTAGCCGCGCGCTTTGGTGAGGCCCGCGGGCTGGCCCGTTCCACCGTGCTGACGATGATGGAGCGCCTGCGCACCAAGGGCTATCTGCAGCGCGAGCAGGACGAGGGCGTGTATCGCTACAGCTCCACCGCCGAACAGCAGGAAGTGGTCAACGGCGCGGTTGGCAGCTTCGTCGAAAAGACCCTGCAGGGCTCGATCTCGCCGTTCGTGGCGTGGATGTCGGAGAAGGCCGAGGTCAGCGACAACGAACTGGCCGAACTGGAAGCGCTGGTCAGCAAGCTGCAGTCGCAGCGCCGGGAGGATTGAGCCATGTCGATGACGCTTGAGTTGTTGGGCAGCCGCCTGTTCGCGACCAGCGTGCAGACCGCGCTGTTGGCAGGCCTGGTGTGGCTGCTGTGCCGTTACGTGCGACGCCTGCCGGCCAGCACCCAGTGCGCGCTGTGGTGGCTGGTGGCGGTGCAGGCCGTGGTTGGCCTGTTCTGGGCGTCACCGTTGGAGTTGCCGCTGCTACCTGCCGTCGATGCTGCACCGATGGTGGTGCAGGCTGCCGCGACCGCTGCACCGGTGACATCGACACCTGTGACAGCCGCGCCAATCATCGTGATGCAGCCTTTGCCTGCCGACAGCAGCTGGTCGTGGAGTCTGGTACTGATGGCGATGTGGTCTGCTGGCGTACTGGTGATGGCATTGCGCACCGCGCTGGCGTATCGCGGCAGTCGCGCCCTGCTGCGTGCCGCGCAGCCCTGCCACGATCACAAGCTCAACGCGGCGCTTGCGCTTGCCGCCGATGCGCATGGCCTGCGCCGCGCACCGCGCCTGATGCTCAGCTCTGCGATCGACTCGCCGCAGCTGATTGGCCCATGGCGTCCGGTGCTGCTGCTGCCAGCGCGTGGCCTGCAGCGCATGGGTGACGACCAGTTGGACATGGCCTTGACCCATGAACTGGTGCATCTGCAACGCCATGACCTGTGGCTGGGCTTGGTGCCTGCGCTCGCCCAGCACCTGTTTTTCTTCCACCCGGTGGTGCACCTGGCCGCCCGCGAATACGGCATTGCCCGCGAAGCCGCGGTGGATGCCGCGGTGGTCGCCGGTGACCGGCACTGCCGCCAACACTACGGACGCCTGCTGTTGCAGTTGGGCGTTGCTCCCCGGCCGGGCGCTGGTTTGGCCAGCGCGTCGCCGACCTTCCTCAGCCTCAAGCGGAGATTGCTCATGTTGCAGGACACTTCTTCCTTCCCGCGCGTCGGTGCGGCCTTGATCATTGCCGCCGTTGCCCTGGTCGGTGTGGCACCGTTGCGGCTGGTGGCGATGCCGGCACCTCCCGCGCCGCCGGCACCACCCGCACCTGTGGCAGCGCCCGTCGCCCCGGTTGCGCCAACTGCACCGGTTGCACGTTCGGTGTCGCGCACGGTGGTTGCTGGTGCTGCGGTACCCGCCGCCCCGCCTGCACCGCCCGCTCCACCGGCGCTGGTCGTGCCCCCCGCGCCGCCTGCCGCCCCGCCCGCACCCGCTGAACCATTGCGTACGCAAGGTGTGATCCACCTTTCCAGCAACCAGAACGCCGATGGTTATGTATTGATCAAGGGCAACCACAACGTCATGAATGGCAGCGTCGCCGACCTGCGCGAAGCCAAGCAACTGGACGACGGCAAAGGCGTGCTGCTGGTGCGTCGTGATGGCAAGCGCTATGTGGTGCGCGACGCGGCAACCTTGTCGCGCTTTCAGGGGTTGTATGCCGAAAGCGTGCGTCTGGGTGATGCGCAGGGCCGCCTGGGTGATCGGCAGGGAGCCTTGGGCGACCGCCAGGGGCAGATCGGTGAGCGCATGGGCGAGATCGGCGCACGGATTGGTGAGCTTGCGAGTGAGCAGGCGGAGTTGGCACTGAGTTCGGGTGAACGCAGCGATGCACAGCGCCGCGCATACGAAGCAGCGCGTCGCAAGCTGGAACAGGCCCGCGAGGAGATGGACAACCCGGCGATGCGTGCGGAAATGGAAAGCCTGGCTGCACAGCAGGCGGCATTGGGCAAGCAGCAGGCCGAGCTGGGCAGGCAGCAGGCCGCGGCCAGCGCCAAGGCCAATCGTGATGCGGATCAGATGATCCGCGAAGCGATCAGCAGCGGAATTGCGCAGCCGCTTGGTGGTTGATGTTCTGGGAGGGTTTGCTTTGGCTTGGAGCTCGAGAAGAAGCACCCCTCCCCAACCCTCCCCTTCGCCTTCGGCGAAAGGGAGGGGGCAAGCTCCGCTCCCTCCCTTTGGCGCAGCCAAGGGGAGGGCTGGGGAGGGGTAAGCTCTTCAAGCAACGACTGACGAGCAACTGAAACTCAGCCCTCCGCCTCCAACGCCAATTCCGCCCGCTCATCCGCTTCCGCCTGTACCAGGCGCAGGAACAGCAGCGCCAAAGTCACCACGTCCTGATGATTGTGTTCACCAACACGACGCAGATTGCGCGCGCTGCCGCCACGCAGATAACTCAACCACGCCGCAGGCGCTTCCGAACCCGGCAAATCATCCTCGCGCGCGATCAGCAGCAGCTGCCGCTCGATGGTCGCCAGCCGACAGTTCTCCCAGGTGCCGCGATAGCGACGGCGGGTGGGGAACAGCAGGTCCACATGATCCAGTGCCGAAATCGGATCGCCACGCCGCGCCAAGCGATAACGCGTCTTCAACAACGGTGCGTCGTAACAACGGCCGTTGTAGCTGGACAGCACCGTGTTCGGTGACAACCAGCTCGCGAACAATTCGAGCATCGCGCTCTCCGCGCCCATCGTCGACATCAGCAGCTGGCGCACGCGCAGGCCTTCGCCATGCGCTGCATCGTGATGCCAGTCTGCGGCGCCGATCATGAAGGCGCGGGTTCCGGTGCCGCCTGCCAGACCGGTGGTCTCGGTGTCGAAGAACAGCAGGTCCTGCGCCGCGACGGATTCTTCAGGACGCTTGCTGAAAGCCAGTGACAGCTGTTGCGTTGGAATCGCCTGCGGGATGAAGGCCTCGATCAGATGCAATCCGGGTGCGATCTCGGTGCCGGGTAGATCGCGATCAACCGGGCCACGTTCGACTGGTTGCGCCGGTGCGATTGCGCGATTGCGTGTAGCCAGCAAACGTCGCAACGCAGCGCCGTCCTGCGGGACTGCGGGTTTGTGCTGGATCTGATCGACCCAGCCGAATACGGAGGATTCCGTCTTCGGCTTTTGTAGGAGCGGCGTCGGCCGCGAAGCCGGTGTAGTTTCCGCAGCCGACGAAGAACCCGATGTATCTGGAGCAACAGGCACTGCTGCAGCGTCCACCATTGGTGGCTTCGCGGCTGACGCCGCTCCCACAACAGGCATGGGGGCTGCGGGCCCCGCAGGCGGCGCCGTCGACAGCCCCGCCTGCTTACGCAGGGCTTTCAGTTTGTCCAGGCTGATGCTCATGGCAGCAGATCTAGTGCCTCGTCAACGACGATGGTTGGCACTTGATCGCAACGCTCGGCCGAGAGCAGCGACAACACGGTCAGTGCCAATGAGCGTGGCGTCGGGCCTTTCTCTTCTTCCTGTGCAGCCAATACCGGGCCAACGCAGGCCGGGCAACCGGAATTGCAGTCGCAACGCTCCACCAACTCCAACGCGCGCTGCACCAGCTCACCTTGGCGTTGCCACAGCGGTTCGCTCAGGCCAACGCCGCCGGGGAAGTTGTCGTAGAGATAAACCGTCGGCACGAAACTCTGCATCAGCTCCACCGCGCCTTCACCGGCTTCATTGCCGCGCAGCTGGCCACGGCCGGTCTGGTCGGCCACCGCAAACCAGGCGCCGTCACCATTGCCCACGGCTTTCTGCAGATCGCGTGCATCGGCCATCACCGCGACGGTGGCGACGATGTGCAGCGCATAGGCGGCGCCGAGGAAACCATCCAGCGCGTCCTGCTTCTGCGCGAAGCTGCGCAGCAGCGTGGCCTGCGGCAGCTGCCACCACACCGAGGTGGTGTGCAGCTCCTGATCGGGCAGGTTGACCGGGCCGTAGCCGATGTTCTCGTGCGTGTAGTAGCGGATCTTCTTGTAGCCGGCGACGCGGCGCACCACATGTACTTCGCCGTGATGCGAATCACCGCGGCCGGCACCGTCGCCGTCAAAGCGGTCCAGCACCTTCAGCTTGGTGTAGTCGATGCTGTCGGTGTAGTAGTCGACGTGTGTACGGGTCACGTAGGCCTTGCGGCCGTCCCAGTCCAGCCGCTCCACTTGATATGGCGTGCTCTGCACCATGTGGATGGCGCCTTCGTACAGCGTCAGCGCAGCGGCGGAGTAGTCCACTTCGGCGATGATCTGCTGCTTGCCGTCGCTGCGGTCAACCACCACGAAGTTGCCGTCGGCGACTGCGCGCAGGCTCACCGCATTGGCGGGATAGCTGTCGGCGATCCACTCCCAGCGGTCGCCCTCCTGGTGCACCACTTCGGTTTCGGCCAGTGCCTGCAGGAATACCAGCGGATCGATCGGCCCGAACGGTTCGCCTGCGAGGAACGGCAACTCGAACGCGGCGCAGCGGATGTGGTCGAACAGGATCAACGGCTGGTCCGGCGAGATGCGTGCGTGCTCGGGCGTGGCGTTGGCGAAGAAATCCGGATGCCGCACCACGTACTGGTCCAGCGGCTGGCTGCTGGCGACCATCACGCCGAGCGCGGCCTGTTGCCGGCGACCGGCGCGGCCGAAGCGCTGCCACGTCGCCGCAACGCTGCCGGGATAGCCGTTGAGGATGACCACGTCGAGTGCACCGATATCCACACCCAGCTCCAGTGCCGAGGTGCTGACGATGCCGTCGATATTGCCGGCACGCATCGCCCGTTCCACCTCGCGGCGCTCGGTCGGCAGGTAGCCGCCCCGATAGGCGCGGATACGCGCCGGCTTGCGCGGGTCGTTGTCGAAGATGTCCTTCAGGTACTTGGTCAGCACTTCCACCATCAAGCGTGTCTGTGCGAACACCAAGGTCTTCAAACCACTTTTGATCGCGATGCGGGCGATGCGGTTGGCCTGCGAACGTGCCGATGCGCGCAAGCCCAGATCCGGATTGAGCACCGGCGGATTCCACAGCAGCACGTGCTTGGGCCCGGTCGGTGCGCCGGATTCGGTGATGGCATGCACCTTCTCTTCCACCAGCGCCTCGGCGTGCGCGTGCGGGTTGCCGATGGTGGCCGAGCACAGGATGAACTGCGGTTGCACGCCATAGAACGCGCAGATGCGCTTGAGCCGGCGGATCACATTGGTGACATGGCTGCCGAACACACCGCGGTAGGTGTGGATCTCGTCGATCACCACATAGCGCAGGTTCTCGAAGAACTGCGCCCACTTGGTGTGATGCGGCAGGATCGCCTGGTGCAGCATGTCCGGGTTGCTGACCACGATGTCGCCATGCAGGCGGATTGCCTGCCGCGCATCGCCGGGCGTGTCACCGTCGAAGGTGAATGCCTTGACGCCCAGATCGCCGGCCCGGTTGAGCTCCAGCAGCTCGGCCACCTGGTCCTGTGCCAATGCCTTGGTCGGGAACAGATATAGCGCCTTGGCATTGCCCTGCATCGCGGCGCTTACCACCGGCAGCGTGTAGCACAGCGATTTGCCGGACGCGGTGGGCGTGACGATGGCGACGTGCTCACCGCGCTGGCTGGCGTCCCAGGCCTCGGCCTGGTGCGAGTACAGCTGCTCGATACCACGCGCCTTCAATGCGGCTTTCAGCGCCTCGGGTACATCATCGGGAATCGGCGCATAGCTGCCTTCGCGGCCGGGGATGGTGAAGCTGCCGGTGACCCGGTCCTTGTAGCGCCGGGCCAGGCGCTGGCCGAGCAGCGATCCGTCACGCGATGGCAGGCCATCGGTGGTTGCCAGCGCCCGTTCGCTGGCTTCGGTGCGGGGAGCGAGGGAGAACGCCATGCACGCAACTGCCGATCAAAGAGTGTCATGGAAGCATATCGGTGTCTCACGCCGTGAGACCCGTTGGGATTACGACATGCTGAACGGACCGCGGTGTTCCAACAAAATGTGAAGGACTGTCTGCGTATGCTGCAGGCGACGCGCAACAGGCAGGGTGGGTGGCTGTGGCATTACCGGCAAAATGGAGCACATTGTTGGCCGGCATGATGCTGGCGGGAGTGGCACAGGCACAGCAAGCAGTGCCGGCAAGCACGGCTGCCGCGCCTCCCGGGGCCGTGGTGGTCGAACCGGAACGTGCCGACAACGTGCAAGTCGATCCGAGCGATGTCGTGGAGGTGCCGGTGCAAGGCAACGTCACCACCCTGGGCGAAGTACGCGCGATCAAGCCCGAAGATGATGAGCCGTTGGACCTGTATCGCTTCAAGAACCCGGTGCAGGCTGCGCCCAACCGCTTCAGCAAGAACTGGAGCGAGCCGCCTTCACCCGAGCAGGTTGGCATGAGTGGCGGTTACCTGATGATGGGCATCGGTTACGGCTTGATGAAGGCCGCGCAGGGGCTGAACAAGCTCACCGGCGGCCCTGATCAGATCCAGTCAGCCATCGCCCGGCCACCGCCGGAGCTGACCGAGCAGGAGCAACAGCGGGCCGCCGAATACTGTGCGGTCAACGGCTGCACCGCGCCCGCGCGTTGAGCGCGGGCTGTTCCCAGCGTGGCGGTTGGCCGGGCTGCAGCGACGTCAAGCCGCGCGATATCAGCCGGTTCCGATTAAAGTAGCGCCCATGGATAACCAACAGATTCCCGGTGGCCTGCTCATTGCCATCGAAGGCATTGATGGCGCTGGCAAGACCACGCTCGCCCATACACTGGCCCAGCACCTGCGTGCTGCAGGGGCACAGGTGGTACTGGGCAAGGAACCGACCAATGGCCCGTGGGGCACCCGCCTGCGCGCCACCGCCGCTACCGGCCGGCTGAGCCCGGAGCAGGAGGTCGAATACCTGCTGCACGACCGTCGCCAGCACGTGGAAGAGGTCATCGTCCCGGCCCTGGCCCGTGGCGAGGTCGTCATCCTCGACCGCTACTTCCCGTCGATGGTGGCCTACCAGGGCGCCGCTGGGCTGCCGTTGGACGAGATGCTGCAGGCCAACGATTTCGCGCCGCGCCCGAATTTGCTGCTGTTGCTGGATCTGCAGCCGGAGCAGGGGCTGGAGCGGATCCGCGCCCGTGGCGACAAGCCCAATCACTTCGAGACCGCGCAGAATCTGGAGCGTTGCCGGTTGATCTTCCAGCAGCTAGAGCTGCCCAACAAGCAGGTCATCGACGCCAGTCGGAATGAAGCCGAAGTGCTGCGTGACGCGCATGCGGCGATTGCCGCGGCGCTCGCGCTGCGCGTGGGTGAACACGGTGCGCAGTTGCTGCAGAACGTGCAGGGTTTGGAGCTGTAGAAGGCTGCTGCAGCTGGCGGTGCCGCATCCCACCTTGTGGGAGCGGCGTAAGCCGCGAAGCTGAGGTTGTTGAAGCGCAGGCAACGTGTGCCATCTGATGATGTACGTGCTTCGCGGCTGACGCCGCTCCCACAAACAACGAGAGCCTCCGCGTGTCGCTCTTGGCATCCAATAAGCACATGACTTCTTCGCCTCAACGTCCGCGCGCCAAGCCCACTGCCACACCGGCACAGCCGCTGCTGCATCCCCGCAACCGCCATCAAGGCCGTTATGACCTGGTGCGTCTGGTTGCGGCGAATCCCGCTTTGCGCGCGCACCTGATCCGCACCCCGGCCGGCACTGACAGCATCGATTTCAGCAACCCGGCTGCCGTGCGCGAGCTCAACCGCGCGCTGCTCGCCAGCGACTACGGTATCCCGCATTGGGATATCCCGGATGGCTACCTGTGCCCGCCGGTGCCGGGACGCGTGGACTATGTGCACGGCCTGGCTGATCTGCTGGCTGACGACAACGGCGGTGTGATTCCACGCGGCCCCGTCGTGCGCGCGCTGGACATTGGCGTCGGCGCCAACTGCATCTATCCACTGCTGGGCCAGGCTGAGTACGGCTGGCGCTTTCTCGGCAGTGATATCGACGCGGATGCGCTGCAGGCCGCCAATGCCAATGTGCAGGCCAATGGCCTCGGTCAGCTCATCGAGCTGCGTCAGCAGCATGCACGCGGCAACCTGTTCGCCGGCCTGCTGCAGGCCGATGAGCGCTTCCATCTGACGATGTGCAATCCGCCGTTCCATGCCTCGGCCAAGGAGGCGGCGCAGGGCAGTCAGCGCAAGCTGCGCAATCTCGGTGGCGCGCAGGCAGGCAGCCGCAAGGCCCCTGCGCTCAACTTCGGCGGCCAGGCCAACGAACTCTGGTGTACCGGTGGTGAGGCATCGTTCCTGCGGCGGATGATTCGCGAAAGCGCGGACATCCAGAATCAGGTGCTGTGGTTCAGCTCACTGGTGGCCAAGAGCGAGCACCTGGCCGATATCCACAAACAGTTGGGCAAGGTTGGCGCAGCCGAGGTACGTGAAGTGGCGATGGCGCAGGGCAACAAGCAGAGCCGCTTTGTTGCCTGGAGTTTCCATTCAACCGCTGCGCGCAAGGCGTGGTTGCAGGCAACGCAGGCCTAGGCCGGGTTCAAGCGGAAACGCCAGCCAGCACCGCGTACATCACCACGAAGGTGACCAGGAAGAAATAGATGAAGCCGATGAAGCTGTAGCGCAGCAGCGTCAGGATCGGATTGCCGCCGTACACGCGCTGCTGCATCCAGAACAGGTACACCGGCACCGACAGCCACAACAGCACATACAGCCAGGCGCAGATCGCGCTGACCACCGCATTGGCGATTGCACCGCTGATACCGGCGATGAGGAAGGTGGTCAGCAGTACCAGCATCAACCAGCAGTGGCTGTACAGCGCCACCACCAGATGCTCCAGATAGCCCATCGGCCGCCGCAGGATGTAAGCCACGCGCAACACCAGCGCGAAGATTGGCATCAGGAAGAACAGCGCACCGGGCAGCGAAGTCAGGATGGCCTGCACGTACAGATCGGTCTTGTTGCCCATCCGTTCGACATTGGCCTGGCCATTGGCCAGGCGACGGTTCAACCAGCTGCTGGCGAATTTCGGCCAGCCCTCCAGCACGATGGGGTTGGTCTCGGCATCCCATGGTTTGCCGTTGACCGGGACATTGACGAAGACTGCTTTTTTCTCCGCACTGACACGCTCGGCAGCCTCGTCGGCACGCGCCAGCGCCGAGTCGGTAGCGCTGCGTGCGGATGGCTGCGCGTTTGCTTCGAGTTCCGCGCTGCGCTGCGCAGCTGAGGTGTTGATCGCTGCCATGGCAATGGCAAGTGCTGGCGCCGCCGCAGGATTTGCCTTTTGCTGCTGCTCCATCTGCACCACCTGGGCGGCGCGCACCGCTTCCACCTCGGCTACGGTCTGCGCCTTGGCGAAGGCCGGATCGGCACTGCTGCCGGTACCGAAGTCGTCGCTGTGCAGGGTCAGCTTGCCGACGAAGAAGGTGAACAGCGTAAGGATCACGAACAGCCGCAGCGGCTGCACATAACCGACGCGCTGGCCCTTGAGGAAGTTGACGGCGATCCGGCCCGGCACCAGCAGATCGCGCAGGGTGCGGAAAATGCGCCCATCAAGATGCCAGAACGATTCGAAAACCTCCTCGACCGCATGCCCGAAGTTCTTCAGGGGGTTATGCGCCGACTGCCCGCAGCCATGGCAGTAGTGGCCCTGCAGGGGCGTGCGGCAGTTCTCGCAGTTGCCGTGTTCGGAAGTGGAATGCACGACTTCGGTCTGGCTCATGGCGCGGCGGGCAACGGATGGAAGCCGCATACGATAACGGGGTTTGCTGGCTCCGTTCAGTATCAGTTCAAGAAAAATTCAAAACGAAGTAAAGCCCCTCTCCCGCCTGCGGGGTGAGAGGGGCAGCTTGCGAACCATTGGTTCGCTGCCCATCGAACGCACTTGCGCCAGCGCAAGGGCCGGGGCGCGGAGCGGGGGTTGGGGTGGGGTGGGGGAAAGCTCCTGGCACGTAGACCCAAAGGCCAAACCACCCAACTCAAGATCCGCGCACCTTCCGATGCCACAACGCATTGACGATCACCCAGCGCCCATCAAACCGGCCCATTTGCAGGTGATCGATGAACCATGGGCTTTCCAGCCGCACCGTGGCAATGTCCTCATCCACCTGCAGCACCGTCACCGTCCGCTGCCACTGCTCGCGCGGCGTCTTCAGCGCGCCCTCGCGGGTGAAGCGGATCAGCTCGTCCGAGCTCATCCGGCCCAGGCCCAGTGTTTCATTCGGATTGGCAACGAGATTGCGCTTGGCCAGATCCGGATGCAGGGCCCGCGTCACCCGCGCGACGTCGCCTTCCAACTGGCCGTCCATATAGTCGTAGGCGGTAGCCTCGATGGCCTGCAGGGTGGCGGCATCCGGCGGCGCCGCTGCGGCGTTGCCGGCAACGCAGAGCATTCCCACAACAAACACGCGCAGTGCAGCTGACAGCATGGCCGGTTCCTGATGGGTGGTGGCTGTGGAATCGTGGCAGTTACTGGTTGGGATGCAATGGGTGGGAAGTCATATGAGTGTCGGCGGAGATCAAGAGCTACCCCTCCCCAACCCTCCCCTTCGCCTCCGGCGAAAGGGAGGGGGCGGAAGGCTGCGCAGCTCTGTTCCTCCCCTTTGGCGAAGCCAAGGGGGAGGTTGGGAGGGGGTGCTTGTATGCCCTTGGTTTTGATTCCATCCATCCAGTTGCAAGAAGTCAGAACGCCACGCAAAGCGTGGCGTTCTGACTTCAATCGTTGCGGCAAGCCATCAAGGCATTACCGGTGGCGTATACGCCAGCGTCGCGCCCAACGCCCACAACAGCAGCAGTACCAGCGGTGTGTGCACCAGCAGCTGCACGAAGGTGAAGCCGATCAGGTCGCGCGCCTTCAGGCCGAGTACGCCGAGCAGCGGCAGCATGTAGAACGGGTTGATCAGGTTGGGCAGGGCTTCGGCGGCGTTGTAGATCTGTACCGACCAGCCGAGGTGGTAATGCAGATCATTGGCTACCTGCATCACGTACGGCGCTTCGATGATCCACTTGCCACCGCCGGAGGGAATGAAGAAGCCCAGCACCGCCGAGTAGCTGCCCATCAGCAGCGCATAGGTGTCGTGGCTGGCGATCTGGGTGAAGAAGGTGGAGATGATGTGGGCCACGCTATGGCCTTCGCTGCCGTTGACCGTGGTCATGATGGCGGCGATGGAGCCGTACAGCGGGAACTGGATCAGCACGCCGGTGGTCGAGGGAACAGCGCGTGAGACAGCATCGAGGAAACTGCGCGGGCGCCAATGCAGCAACGCACCAGCCATCAGGAACAGCAGGTTGTAGGTGTTCAAACCGGAGATGGCCTGGATCGCCGGCTTGGTGCTGAATTCGTGGATCAACCAGCCAGCGGCCAGCGCAACCAGCAACAGGATCAGCAGCGGGCTGTGCTCCAACCATTCGCCGGGACGGGTCGGCTTGGTTTTGATCGGTGCGGCATCGCTCATGACATCCACGCCACAGTCGGCCGCATCGCGCGCGGAGTTGGCGGCCGGTGCGGTGACGTAGGCAATGATCAGCGATACCACCACCAACGCGGCCAGCAATACGCCGGATTGCCACAGGAAGATGGTTTCGGTGAACGGGATGACGCCGGTGATCGACAGGATCGACGGCGGCAGGCTGGCCGGATTGGCTTGGAGCTGTGCGGCCGATGAGGACAGGCCCAGCGCCCACACCGCACCGAGGCCGAGATACGCCGCCGCGCCAGCAGCGCGGTAATCCATCTTCAGCTCGCTGCGGCGGGCCAGGGCGCGCACCAGCAGGCCGGCGAATACCAGGCTCAGGCCCCAGTTCAACAACGATGCGGTCATCGACACGATGGCGACCAGGGCGACTGCGCTGCGGCCGTTCTTTGGCACGCGCGCCAGCCGATCAATCAAGCGTGAGGCCGGGCCGGAAGACGCCACCACATAACCGCCGATCACCACGAAGGCCATCTGCATGGTGAAGGGAATCAGGCTCCAGAAGCCGTCACCGAAGGCCTTGGCGGTGTCGGTAGGCGCGGCGCCAATGGACAGCGCGGCCAGCGAGACCGCGGCCAGGGCGAGGGCGGCGAACACCCAGGAATCTGGGAACCAGCGTTCGGCGAAATTCGCACAGCGGATCGCGAAGCGCGCCGAGGCGGTGTCTTGGGTAGTGGGCTGCATGGGGCGGATACCGTGGGGAAACAACCGGGCGACGGTAGCGCGGCAGCGGTGATGGGTGGAACTGGACCTTTGGATAGTGCCTGCGTATTCATGCAGGAGGTCACAACCGGCGCGATGCCTGCTGATGGCCTGGACGCAGCCACGTTACCCCTCCCTCTCCGTTTGCCGGAGAGGGAGGGTGGCGCTATCTGCTTACTCGGCAGCGTCGTAGGAGAACTGGATACCAGCGGTACCGCCAGTGCTGATGAACAGCTCCATGAACTGCTTGGCGGTGTCGGCGCGGTTCCAGTCGCGCTGCAGTTCGCAGAACAGCTGCGGCACGCTGATCAGCTTGCCGCCGGCCTGCTCGATGCGGCGCAATGCCGCATCGTGCGCGGCCAGCGAGGTGCCGCCCACGGCATCCACCGGTACATACACCTCATAGCCTTCGCGCAGTGCGTCCAGTGCTGGGAAGGTGAGGCAGGCCTCGGTCCACAGTGCGGTCATGATCAGCTTCTTGCGGCCGGTGGCTTCCACGGCCTTGCGGAACTCCACGTCCTCCCAGGAGTTGATGGTGGTGCGATCGTAGGTGGGCTCATCCTTCAGCACACGGCGCAGCTGCGGGATTGGCGGGTGGTTCAGGCCGGTCTTCACGTTGACCGTGGAGTGCACGATCGGCAGGCCGTAGACCTTGCCGGCCTTGGCCACGCCGACGATGTTGTTGACCAACAGCTGGCGATCCATCGAGGCGATGGAGTTCACCTGTACCGGCTGGTAGTCGATGACGATCAGTGCCGCATTTTCCGGGGTCAGCAGGTCGTCACGTTTGGGGTCACGCTTGGTTTCGCTGGTCATGGCGAGGTTCCTTTCTGAGGTGCTGAAGGCGCAGCACGCGCTTGGGCATCGCGCCGCATATCGCGGCGGGGTAAATGGGGGGCTTACTTGACGAGGTCCATGAAGTACGCCGCTTCCGTGCGCTCGACGGCGTCGGCGTGGTGCGTCTCGAAGTATTTGATGTGCGGGCCGTGGTGATGGTGCTTCTCGCGCAGCTCATGGCTGGCCCAGTGCTCGACGAAGATGAAGCGGCGTGGGTCTGCCTGGTCGCGATACAGGTCATAGCGCAGCGCGCCTTCTTCCTCGCGCGATGCATCGACGACGACCTTCAGTGCGTCGTACAGCTGTTGCTCGCGGCCCTGCTTGGCGTAGAGCACAACATTGATGAATAGCTCGGACACGGGAACTCCCGGAGATATGGGCTGTTGCACGTTCAGTTGCGATGCTGGCTCCGCCTTGCGGCTGTAACGGAGCCAGCTCGCGATGTGGCTCAGCTGCGCTGTGAATCCAGCTGTTCGTGGTTGGTCACCACTTCCTGCGCCTTGCTGTAGCTCTCGATCAGCAACTGATAGTTGGGGAAGATGTTGGTGTACGCCTGCGCCCATTCGGCGGCGTCTTCGCGGTTCCAGGTCTTCTGCAGTTCAGAGGCGACCGCGGCCACGTCGATGACGACGACACCGGCCTGCATCATCCGCGCCAGGGTGATTTCCTGTGCCTGCTTGGAGTAAGTGCCGGAGGCATCAATCACCGCGAACACCTGGTATCCATCAGCCACCGCTGCAATCGACGGGAACGCCATGCACACGCTGGTGATGGTGCCGGCGATGATCAGCTGCTGCTTGCCGGTGTCCTTCACTGCCTGCACGAAATCGGGGTTGTCCCAGGCATTGATTTCACCCTTGCGAGCTACGTACTTCGCGTGTGGCGCGTTCTGGTGGATCTCCGGAATCAGCGGGCCATTCGGGCCCTGCGGCACCGAGGCGGTGGTGATCACCGGGATCTTCGCCAGCGAAGCAAGTTTGGCCAACGTCGAGGCCAATCGCCGCAAGGTGGTGAATGGCATGTCGTGCACGGTCTGGAACAGGCCGCTCTGGTGATCGATCAACAGCATTGCGACGTTGTTCGGATCGATGACGGGTTTTGCGCCGTTGAAGTTGGCAACTTGAGGGAAGGTATACATGGCTGTCTCACCACTGGGAGGGGCAGGGTCGCGCCGACGGGGTAACGCCAGCGCGAGAGAAAGATGACCGGGTGGTTAAACCCGGTCATCGGCGGATTACGCTGCGATCTGGCCGAAGCGGCCGGAGTTGAAGTCATCCATCGCCTGACGGATTTCTTCCTGCGTGTTCATCACGAACGGGCCATAACCAGCGATGGGCTCATCGATCGGCTCACCGGCCAGTACCAGCACGGTGGCGTCGGCATTGGCCTCCAGTTCCACCTCACCGGCAGCACGGTCGAACAGCACCAGCTGGCCTTCGCGGGCAAGCTGGCTGCCGTTGAGCAACACAGTGCCGTGCATGACCACCATCGCCACGGTGTGGCCTTCGGCGAACTGCAGCGTGGTCTGCTTGTCACGCGACAGGCGCAGGTCCCACACGTCCATCGGCGTATGCGTACGGGCCGGGCCACGCTGGCCGCCGAATTCACCGGCAATCACCCGCACCTTGCCGGCGTCATCGGCCAGCGGCACCACCGGAATGTCGGCGTTGCTGATGTTCTGGTAGCCCGGTGCCGACATCTTGTCCTTGGCCGGCAGGTTGACCCACAGCTGCACCATCTCCAGCTTGCCACCGCGCTGGGTGAAGGCTTCGGAGTGGAACTCCTCGTGCAGGATGCCGGAGGCAGCGGTCATCCACTGCACGTCACCCGGGCCGATCTCGCCACCGGCGCCGGTGGAATCGCGGTGCGCCACTTCGCCTTCATAGACGATGGTGACGGTCTCGAAACCACGGTGCGGATGCTGGCCAACGCCGCGCGGGCTGGTGGTGGGGCTGAACTCGGCCGGGCCGGCGTGGTCCAGCAGCAGGAACGGGTTGAGCTGGCGGCCGTGGGTGTTGTAGGAAAACAACGAACGGACCGGGAAGCCATCACCAACCCAGTGCGGGCGGGGCGCGCTGTACAGGCCACTGATCTTCTTCATCTGTCTGCTCCTTGGGCGGCGCGGGGTGCGCCGGCGTTGGAGCAAAGATTAGATTTGGGACGATCACGCCGGTAGATGGCAAAAAATGGTCTGATAGTCCTATTTGGTGAACGCTGGAGCCGAAATGCAGGACCTGAACGACCTGTACTACTTTGCCAAGGTGGTCGAGCACGGCGGCTTTGCCCCGGCCGGACGCGCGCTGGGCGAGCCCAAGTCCAAGCTGAGCCGGCGTATCGCCTTGCTGGAGGAACGGCTGGGGGTGCGCCTGATCCAGCGTTCCACCCGCCACTTCTCGGTCACCGAGGTCGGCCAGACCTTCTACGCGCATTGCCGGGCGATGCTGGTCGAAGCCGAGGCCGCGGCCGAATCCATCGAGCTGACCCGCTCGCAGCCGCGCGGTGTGGTGCGGGTGAGCTGCCCCACCATGCTGCTGGATTTCCGGGTGGCGGCGATGGTGGCCGATTTCATGGCGCACTGCCCGGATGTGGAAGTCCACCTGGATGCCACCAACCGCCGCGTCGATGTGATCGCCGAGGGCGTGGATGTAGCCATCCGCGTGCGCCCGCCGCCGCTGGAAGACAGCGAGCTGGTGCTGAAGGTATTGGCCGAGCGCACCCAATGCCTGGTGGCGGCACCGTCATTGCTTGAGACGCATGGGCCTTCGCACGGTCCCGCCGATCTGCATCTATTGCCCAGCGTTGCCCTGGGTGTGCCGCAGGCGGAGCACGTCTGGCGGTTGATCGGCCCGGGTGGCGCGGTGGCGGAAGTTCCGCATCATCCGCGGCTGGTCACCCGCGGCATGATGGCGCTGCGCGAAGCTGCGCTTGCCGGTGTGGGTGTAGCGCAGTTGCCAACGATGATCGTGCGCGACGCGCTGGATGCAGGGCAGTTGGTCAATGTCGCCCCGGACTGGGCGCCGCCGAAGGAAATCATCCACGCAGTGTTTCCCTCTCGGCGCGGCTTGTTGCCGTCGGTGCGTTTGTTCATTGATCACCTTGCGGCGTCCTTCGCTGCGCTGGATGAATCCTGATCGTGGGTTGGAACATCTGTAGCAGTCACGGAAATTGAACGACGCCTTGGCAACAATGCCAGCTCCCGCACAAACGGAGTTGCTGCATGCGTGTTGCTGTCCTGTCACTGGCTTGTCTCAGCGTTCTCGTCGCCGCCTGCGGGCGCGATGCGCCTGCCGATCAACCTGTTGCTGCAACGCCGGAAGCTGCCCCTGCGGCGACCGCTGCGCCAACGGCCTCCAACGCGGAAGTGCTGACCGCGGGCAGCATCGAGTTTCCGGTGATACCGACCATCATGGTGCCCAGCATCATCGGCAGCGGCCCGGCACAGAAGCGGCTGGAGCTGTCGATGCAATCATTGATCGACCCGGTCGCCGGCATCAGCGTGCGCCCGGCCAACTGCGCCACCGATGGTGGACTGGTCAATGAAAGCGGCTTCACCAACGTCGACGCGCAAGGCAACCTGGAGCGCGTCGGCGGCCACGGTGTGTTCAACATCGGTGCCGATGGCAGTGGCCAGGCGGTAACCGGCGATGGCGTGGTGGAAGTGAAGCCTGATGGCAGCGGCAGCGTCGTCAACGACGCCGGCACGTTTGAAGTGAATGCCGATGGTTCCGGCACCTATGTGGGCGCGCATGGCAACATCGAGCTGGACGGCAAGGGTGCCGGCAGCTGGGTAGGTGGCTTCGGCAGCATCGAGAACCACGGTGATGGCTCAGGCAGCTGGGTGGGCAGCGATGGCAACATCGAGATCAACGCCGACGGTTCTGGCAAGTGGATCGGCGGCCCCGAAGGCATCGTCGAGAATCGCGGCGACGGCACCGGCACGATCGGTGCGGTGCCGCGCGAAGTGAAGATGGCACCGCTGCCGCCGTTGCCGCCCGCCGGGAAGTTCCCGCTGCTGGACAAGTTCAAACCGTCCGGTGCGCCGTGCGGCTACGTCATCACCCTCAACGACAAGGTGCTGTTCGATTTCGACAAGGACGTCATCCGTCCTGATGCCGGCAAGGTGTTGGATGTGCTGGCGACGGCGCTGGGTAAAGTGCCGTCCAGCGCGATGGAGATCCGCGGCCATACCGATGCCAAGGGCAGCGACGACTACAACCAGGATCTGTCCGAGCGCCGTGCCCAGGCCGTGCTGGCTGCACTGCGCCAGCGTGGCAGTGCCACCGACGCGGCCGCACATGGCTACGGCGAATCGCAGCCGGTTGCACCGAATGAGGTCAATGGCAAGGACAATCCGGGTGGTAGGCAGCTGAATCGGCGTGTAGAGATATTCGTAAGGACCTGATGGGTGCCTCTTGTAGGAGCGGCGTAAGCCGCCAAGCAACAGCACCAACAGAAGCAGCAGACAGCAAAATCCAAACCAGCCCAACAAAAATACCCACCCCTGCGAAAAACACACGCAATACATGG
>NZ_JBRRCU010000063.1:0-26458 GCF_056759195.1 Stenotrophomonas sp. STEN083
CATGTAATCAGAAGGATCACCAGCTTCGCGGCTGACGCCGCTCCCACAAGCGGACAGGTCACCGGTGAAGCCCCTGCCGAGCATGGCTCGGCACTACATTAAACGCAGAAGCCCAACATCAAACGCAGAAGCCCGGCTTTTGGCCGGGCTTCTGTTTCTGTTTTCATGCGTGAGCGTTGGCTCAGCGCACTTCGTCGTAGCGCAACACCATGCCTGGCTTCAGCACCGCACTGGCATCCAGATTATTGGACGACAGCAGGGTCTTCACCGAAATGCCATAGCGGCGGGCGATGGTCCAAGCCGATTCGCCACTGCGTACGGTGTGACGGCTGCCATTGCTGGCCGAGGCTACCGCACGCGATGCGGCTGCTGGACGGCTGCGGGCTGCCGTAGGAGCTGCAGGCACCGCATCGCGGGTCGCAACCAGCACGCTCTCGCTGTTGTCACTTTCTACGCTGCCAATGGCGGCGGCCGGAGCCAGCACCCGGGTGCCTGATCGCGAGCTGGTCAGGGCGGGGTTCAGGCGGGCGATGCGGGCCGGATCCAGCGCATTTTGCGCCGACCAGGCTGCCAGAGTGGTGTTGGCCGGCAGCGTGTGGCCCTTCAGGATCGGCACCTGCCGGTCCAGCGCCGCCATCAGGTCGGGCTCGTTCTCGGCCTGCTCCAGTACGCAGGCAAGCGCATGCAGCTTTTCAACGTAGGCGTAGGTGATCGGCGACAGCCCCGGCAACTCGGAAGCAGTCGCGTTCTGGGCATTCATGCCGCCACGACGAAGCGACTGCAGGATGCGGTACTCGCCAGCGTTGTAGGCCATCGTCGCCAGCTGCCAGTCACCGGCAAACATGCCGTGCAGGGTCTTCAGATAACGCACCGCCGCGCGGGTGGAGTCTACCGCCGACAGGCGGCCGTCATAGCCCTTTTCCATCGGCACGCGGTGGTTGCGGGCGGTGGTGGCGATGAATTGCCACAGTCCGGCCGGGCCGCTGGCATTGCGGGCGCCAGGGCGGTAGCCGCTTTCAACGAAGGGGATCAGGGCGAATTCGGTCGGCAGGCCGGCGCTGCGCAGCTCGTCGACGACGTAGCCGAACAGCGGCAGCGCATCGTCCTCGACATTGCCCAGCCGTGACGGGGCGTGCGAGAACTGCTTGCGCCAGCGTGCGCTGGTGGCGTCGGCGTCGCACTGTGGTGCGGCCAGGCCCTCACGGAAGTTGGTGAAGATCTCCCGTCCGTTACGGGTGGTGGGGGCCGGCAGCAAGGCCGGGTCCAGCGGTAATGCGGTCAGTGCAGCGACGTTCTGGGTCATGCCGGCGCTGACCGGGAGGGTCTGGGCGGTCAGCGCGCCGCTGCCCGTGCCCAACAACAACCCCAGCGCCAACGGCAGACAAAGCCGCCTCATGCGCGAAAACCGTCTTTCCACCGCCGCAATTCGGCGAAGACTTCCACCTGGTCGGTGGGCGCGCGACCAAGCCGCGCCGCGATCGCTGCAACGATGGCGGTATCGGCAGTCCGCAGAAACGGATTGCATTCGAGTTCGCTCGCCAAGATGGCGGGAACGGTAGGACGGGAACTGCTGCGCATGTCCGAGGCTTCCTGTTGGCGGCGTTGCAATGCCGCGTTGGTGGGGTCGACATGCCGCGCAAACACGGCATTGGCCAGCGTGTATTCGTGCCCGCAGCAGACCAGTGTCTGTGGGGGCAGGGCGGCCATTCGCTGTAGCGAGGCCAACATCTGGGCCGGCGTACCTTCGAACATGCCTCCACAGCCCAAGCTGAACAGCATGTCGCCACTGAACAAATGATCGTGGCCGTAGTAGGCAATATGGCTTCGGGTGTGACCGGGAACTTCCATCACGCTGAAGTCGAAGCCCGACAATTCTACCCGGTTGCCTTCGCTGACTCGTTCACATTCCAAGTCGATGCGTTCATCTGCCGGGGCGATGACCCGCAGGCGCGGCCAGCGCTGGCGCAACTCCACAACCCCGCCGATGTGATCGTCGTGGTGGTGGGTAAGCAGGACACCTGCAGGCTGCATGCCTTGCGCAGCGGCTCCGAAAACCGGGCCGGCCTGCCCGGGGTCGACGAAAATCGTGCGGTCATCGGGCGTTTGCAGCGCCCAGATGTAGTTGTCCTGAAATGC
Organism: Stenotrophomonas sp. STEN083; assembly: GCF_056759195.1. Classification (NCBI taxonomy): domain Bacteria; kingdom Pseudomonadati; phylum Pseudomonadota; class Gammaproteobacteria; order Lysobacterales; family Lysobacteraceae; genus Stenotrophomonas; species Stenotrophomonas sp. STEN083. The sequence goes on from NZ_JBRRCU010000063.1 coordinate 2,137, forward strand.
GGGCAGGGCGATCAGTCGCATAGAATTGGAAAATGCCTGCCGCCCCGTCCCCCCGTCAAGCTGCAGTCTCGCCCTGGTTTGAGAAAGCCGGGGCGCAGGCGATGCGCGAATGGGAGCAGCGGCTGCTGTCTGAACAAATGCGCGGATTTCCCTCGCCACCGTGGCTTTGGTTGGCGCCAAACACCTCTTGGATGCCGGATCCGCCGCCGCAGGGCCGTGGTCTGCGCCTGCATCGCAACCCGCAAGCGCCCGGCTGGGCAGGGGATCTGCGCTGCGGCCTGCCGTTGCCGCTGCCCAGCGAATCGATCAAGGCCATCGTCATCGAACATCCGGCGGCCGAGGAGCTGGAGCCCTTGCTGTCCGAGTGCGCACGAGTGCTGATGCCCGGCGGGCGGATCTGGATGACCCTGCTCAACCGCTGCAGCCCGTACCGGGCGCACTGGCAATGGCAGGGTGCGCGGCCGCCATCGGTGGCACGTTGCAGGACACTATTGCAGCGGCAAGGCATACGATGTCGCTCGCTGCGGCACTATGGCCCGCTGTGGGCGCAGTCGGGCAACACCCCGGGTACGGCATTGCCGGCCCTGCGCGCGTTGTGCGTGCTGGAAGCTGAAAAACGCACCGCGGCCTTGATCGGCCCGATCAAGGCCAGTCGCGTCAGTTGGCGCGGCCCGGTGGCGACCTGAATTCAACGGAACACTATGAAGTCAATTGAAGTACATACCGACGGCGCCTGCCTCGGCAATCCCGGCCCCGGTGGATGGGGCGCGCTGTTGCGTTACAAGGGCCATGAGCGCGAGCTGGCCGGTGGCGAAGCCCACACCACCAACAACCGGATGGAGTTGATGGCCGCGATCATGGGCCTGGAAACGCTCAGCGAGCCCTGCAACATCACCTTGTTCACCGATTCGCAGTACGTGCGCCAAGGCATCACCGAGTGGATGCCGAGTTGGGTACGGCGCAACTGGAAAACCGCCGGCGGTGATCAGGTCAAGAATCGCGACCTGTGGGAGCGCCTGCATGAGGCCACCCAGCGGCACCAGATCGATTGGCGTTGGGTCAAAGGCCATTCCGGTGACCCGGACAATGAACGCGTGGACCAGTTGGCCCGCGATGCTGCAATCCGCGTGCGCGCTGGCGCCGCGAGCAACTGAGGTAGCTGATGCGCCAGATCGTCCTTGATACCGAAACCACCGGCCTGGAATGGAAGAAGGGCAACCGCGTGGTTGAAATCGGCTGTGTGGAGCTGCTTGAGCGGCGCCCCAGCGGCAACAATTTCCACCGCTATCTGAAGCCGGATTGCGACTTTGAATCCGGTGCGGCGGAAGTCACCGGCCTGAGCCTGGACTTCCTTGCCGACAAGCCGCGCTTCGAAGAAGTGGTGGATGAGTTCCTCGCCTACGTGGATGGCGCCGAGCTGATCATCCACAACGCCTCGTTCGATATGGGCTTCCTCGAAAACGAGATGAGCCTGGCCGGCAAGGGCCGCCTGGCCAACCGGGTGACGGTGACCGATACCCTGGCGATGGCGCGCGAGCGCTATCCCGGCCAGCGCAACTCGCTGGATGCGCTGTGCCGGCGGCTGGGCGTGGACAACGCACACCGCACGCTGCATGGCGGCCTGCTCGATGCGCAGATCCTGGCTGATGTCTATATCGCGCTGACCTCGGGCCAGGAGGAAATTGGTTTTGGTCAGCCTGAAGCCGAATCGGCCAATGCCGGCGGTGTTGCACAGGCATTCGATGTGTCGGCGCTGTTGCCGCGGCCGCGCGTGCTGGTCACTGCGTCCGAACAGGAAGCGCACGAGGCGCGTCTGGCCAGGCTGCGCAAGAAAGCCGGTCACGCATGGTGGGACGGCGAGCCGGCGCCTGCGCCGAGCGAACCGGCCTGAGCAACGCGGGTCTTTACGTGGAGTTTGGTTCAGCTGCCTCAGTGGCAGCGGACCAGCACCACGGTGACGTTGTCCGAGCCGCCGCCATCCAGTGCTGCAGCGACCAATGCATCCACGCATTCCTGCGCGCTGCAGTCGCCGTGTGCCAGTGCCTCGGTGAGGCCGGCATCGTCGACTTCCTCGGTAAGTCCGTCACTGCACAGCAGCAGCTGCATGCCCGGGCGCAGTTCGCCGGTCATGGTGGCCACGTTGAGGTGGGCCGGATCGGTCACCCCCAATGCCTGGGTGACCACATTGCGATGCGGATGCGCGCGCGCCTGCTCAGCGGTGAGCGTGCCCTGGGCGATCAGCTCCTGCACATAACTGTGGTCCTGGCTGAGCTGGCCCAGCTTGCCGTCGCGCCACAGATAGGCGCGGCTGTCGCCAACCCAGGCCACTTCGAAACGATTGCCCTGCACGCGTGCGGCCACCACCGTTGTACCCATCGGCAGGCTGTCGTTGCGGCGGCGCGAGGTGCGGATGATCTCCTCATCGGCGGTGCGGATGGCCTGCACCAGCGAAGCGCCGTTGCGTACCTCGCGCACTATGGTTTCGCGCGCCAAGGCGCTGGCTACCTCGCCGCAGGCATGTCCGCCCATACCGTCGGCCACCAGCCACAAGCCAAGCTCGCCGTCACCGTAGTAGGTGTCTTCGTTGAGCTGGCGGCGCAGGCCGACGTGACTGAGGTGTCCGAATTCGATCATGAGTGCCCGAGCGGGCGGTGTTTCACTTGTGAAGGTCTCTGCATCATCGCGTTCATGGAGGTGTACGGCAAGCGCCTGCAGACACTCGTTTGGCTGGCGGAATGCAGCACCTGGATTGCCAATCGTGCTTTTTTGTTAAAAACCGCTTGTCCGCGCAGCCGATGCCCCTTATCATTCGCAGCCCGGTTCGCCGGGGACATCTGGAGAGGTGGCAGAGCGGTTGAATGTACCTGACTCGAAATCAGGCAGGCGTTTATAGCGCCTCGGGGGTTCGAATCCCCCCCTCTCCGCCAGATACTTGAGAAAGCCACCTTCGGGTGGCTTTTTCTTTTTCCGCCCCGAGTTGGCTTGGTTGCGCGCGAGAGCGACGGGCGCCGAGGCATCAGCGGCTACACTGTGCGCCTGATCCAATCGGTAAGCCCCATGTCAGAAATTCTCGTCCCCGTGTCCTTCGGTGAGCTGTTGGACAAGATCTCCATCCTGCAGATCAAGTCCGAGCGCATGAGCGATGCGGCAAAGCTGGCCAATGTGCGCAATGAGTTGAACGCGCTGGACAGCACCTGGGCCACGCATCCAGCCGCAGCTCAGGACATAGCGGCCCTGCGAACCGAGTTGAAGGCGGTCAATGAGCGCCTGTGGGATATCGAAGACGACATCCGCCTGAAAGAGAAAGCGCAGGCCTTCGACGAGGAGTTCGTGCAGCTGGCGCGCAGCGTCTACATCCAGAACGACGAGCGCGCGCGCATCAAGAAGGCCATCAACCTGGCGCTGGGCTCCAGCTATGTGGAAGAGAAGTCCTACCAGGATTACCGCGCGGGCTGAATCGGTTTTGTAGGAGCGGCGTAAGCCGCGAAGCTCGTATATCAGCAGATGGCGGGAATGCCCGGCGCTGCAGCACAGCCAGCTTCGCAGCTGACGCAGCTCCGACAAACAAAGCCTGAATCCGCTTTGTGGGAGCGGCGTCTGCCGCGAAGCTCGTAGATCAGCAGAGGGCATGAATGCCGAGCGCCGCAGGATGGTCAGCTTCGCGGCTTACGCCGCTCCTGCAACATCGCGCCGCCCCTGCATAAAACGGCTCCTGCAGCTGCTCAGCTTCGGTGATCCGCGCGATACCGCTCAAACGCCGCAATCGCATCCTCCACGGTGATCAACGACATCACATCGTCGAACTCGATCTTGGTGCCCCATTTCAGCGCGCTGGCCGGCTTGTTGAGATAGCGGCGGGCGGCATCGTCATAGCGGTCCACACAATATCGACGGTCGGAATAAGGGCCGCTGCGCGCCGGGTTGCTGGCCGCATGCAGGCCTAGCACCTTGGTGCCGACCGCATTGGCGATATGCATTGGACCCGAGTCGGGGGTGACCAACAGCGAGGCGCGGGCCAGTAGCGCCGGCAGCTGCTTGAGCGTGTCTTTGCCGACCAGGTCCAGCGCTGGGTGCTTCATCGCGGCGAGGATGGCGTCGCTGGTGCTGCGCTCCAACTCACTACGGCCGCCGCATAGCACCACCCGCCAGCCTTGGCTTGCGGCGTGGTCGGCCAAGGCGGCATGGCGTTCGGCGTACCAGTTGCGGCGCTGGTGGCTGGAGCAGGGCGAGATCATCAGCACCGGCCGGTCATCTTCCTCCCATTGCGCGCGCGCCCACTCATGCGCCTCCGGTGGTGTGGCCAAGTCCCAGCTGACATCGGTCTGCTTCAGGCCCAGTGGCTCGCAGAAGCTGCCGATGGCATCGAGCACATGGATGCCCGGGCGGTCCGGGATGCGCTCGTTGATGAAAAGCCCGTGCAGGTCCTTGGAGCGCGACTTGTCGTAGCCAATACGGCGCTTGGCCGGAATGAAGGCCGACAGCAGATTGGCGCGCGCAGCCACCTGCATCTGCAGCAGTGCATCGAAACGGCCAGTCGGAAATTCGCGACGCAGCGCACGCATTCCTGCCAAGCCGCTGTTCTTGTCGTAGACGTGGAAGCTGACCCCGGGCAAGCCATCAAGCAGCTTGTGGCCGGCCTTGTCGATCACCCAATGCAGCGGGGTGCCCGGAAAGCCCTGCTGCAGGGTGCGTACCAGCGGAACCACATGGGTGACATCGCCCAATGCCGAGAGGCGCAAAAGACACAACGGGGACGACGATGCAGGCATGTGTTGTTAGACTCGTAAAGATGGTCGCATTTGACGCCACTGAAGCGCTGACGCCCTGCCGCGATGGTCGCGGCTATGGCGCCATTCTGTTCGACCGCGAACGCCTGCGGCAAGCCGATCCCGGTTTGTTCGCGCCTGCGCAATGGGGCAGCAAGGCCCATCCAGTGGGTGATGGCGGCCGTGGCGGGGCATGGTTCATCGACGCGCCGTTCGGCCGCAGCGTACTGCGCCAGTACCTGCGCGGTGGCATCGCCGCCAAGATCAGCCATAGCAGCTATCTGTGGCGTGGTGCCAACCGGACGCGCAGCTTTGCCGAATTCCGCCTGATGCGTGAGCTGATCGCGCAGAAGCTGCCGGTGCCGCGACCCTATGCCGCGTTCTATATGCGCGAAGGCCTGCGCTACAAGGCGGCACTGCTGATGGAGCGGCTGGAAGACGTGCGCTCGCTGGCCGATCACGCGCAGGTCACCGGTCGCGGCGCGCCGTGGGAAGAGGCTGGGCGGATGATCGCGCGCTTCCATCGCGCGGGCCTGGATCACGCTGATCTGAATGCCCACAACATCCTGTTTGACGATGCTGGCCGTGGCTGGCTGATTGATTTTGACCGAGGCGTGCTGCGCATTCCGGCCACCCGCTGGCGCGAGCGCAACCTCAAGCGCCTGCTGCGCTCCCTGCTGAAGCTGCGCGGTGCGCGCAGCCGCGAGGACGTGGAGCAGGACTATGCGCGGCTGCGTCGCGCCTATGATCTGGCCTGGAACCGGGGCGTGTGAAATGAGTTGGGCGTTGCGTTTTCTGGGGGTCGGCAATGCGTCGGCCGTGGAGCTGGGTTCGCCGATGTCGGTGATCGAGCACGGCAGCCAGCCATGGTTGACCATCGATTGCGGCGGCGAAGGACTAACTGCCTATCGCAACCATTACCGCGCCATGCCGGATGCGGTGTTCGTCACCCATATCCACCTGGACCATGTGGCCGGTTTCGAGCGTCTGTTCGTCGATGCCTTCTTCAACCCGCAACGACGCGGCAAGGTGCGGCTATACGTGCCGGCGCCACTGGTGCCGCTGTTGCACAAGCGGGTAGGGGACTACCCGAATGTGCTGGCTGAGGGCGGCGCCAACTTCTGGGATGCCTTCCAGCTGATCGTGGTCGGTGATGCGTTCTGGCACGAGGGCGTGCGCCTGGAGGTGTTCCCGGTGCGCCACCACTGGCCGGAAACCGCCTACGGCCTGCGTCTGCAGGGCGCGCTGGTATGGAGCGGCGACACCCGCCCGATCCCGGAGATGCTGGCGCGATTTGCCGATGACAACGAATTGATCGCCCACGACTGCGGACTGCACGGCAATCCTTCGCATACCGGCGTGGATGATCTGGAGCGCGAATACGACGCGGCCACCCAGGCGCGGATGATGCTTTACCACTACGCCAGCGCCGCCGACGGCGAAGCACTGCGCGCCCGTGGCCACCGTGTGGCGATGCCGGGCGAGTGTGTTGCGTTGGCCGAGCCGACGGCGCCGCGTGCGGAGCCGTTTGAGGGTTGAGTCGCGAGGCGTGCGTGGCTTCGTATTGAGGGCGCACGTAGAGCCCCAGTTCCTCCAGTCAATGATTACCAAGCCCCTCTCCCGTTTACGGGAGAGGGGTTGGGGTGAGGGTAGGCCGAAGCGGGGTTCGATACGTCGCTGACATCACTCCGAAGCCAGCGGTACGCAGGATCAGTGCATGCCCCGGGTGCGCTGCGCTTACCCGGGCTACAACGCGCGCAAGCAAAAGCCACCGCTTCATCAGCGGCGGAACTTTCCAAGGTCCAAAAAGGTGGCGACCCCGCCGGCTGACCTCGGCGCCCGCGTCGATCGATACCGTTGCTGCCTTCCGGCCCTGGCGGGATTTTCGACCTAGCGTCGCGAGGGGCCGACGGGGCCACCATAGAGACGGTTTGGCCGCGCTAGGCGCGGCCATTCACGATACGAGAGGCTGGGGCGATGCGATCATCAGCCGCCGATGCTTCATGGACCGGACACAAACTGGAGCAGGTCCTGATCGTGTGCGGCGATTGTAACGTATGCATGCACCAGCCGACCAGCGTTCCGGCTTGAACCCTGTGTAACCCGTTGCCGCCGATTGGCGGCCCATAAGGCCCGGCTTGGATAGAATGCCCACCCAACGGAGGACGACCTCCGCCCATTACGGGACTTCACCCAGGACGGCCTGGCTTCTCTAGGAGGCTGTATGGCTTGGATCTATCTCGTGATCGCTGGTGTGCTGGAAATCGTCTGGGCGCTGGCAATGAAGCAATCCCACGGTTTCACCAAGCTGGTTCCCAGCATCGTCACCATCATCGGCATGATCGCCAGCTTCTGGTTGCTGGCCTTGGCCATGCGTACCTTGCCGCTGGGCACGGCCTATACGATCTGGACCGGTATCGGCGCGGTGGGCGCGTTCATCATCGGCATCATCTTCCTCGGCGAGCAGATCAGCGCGATGCGTATTGGCGCGGCGGTGCTGATCGTCAGCGGCCTGGTGCTGATGAAGTTGTCCAGCAGCTGATAGCTGCTTCAGTCCTCGCGCAGCACCAACACCATCTCAACGGCATCCAGGCCCGGGCCGTGGCCATCCGCCACGACCCGGGTCACGCTGAAACCGAGCTGCGCGTAGAAGTCTTGCGTGTGCTGACTGGTGCTGAGCTCCACGCGCTTCGCGTTCGGGCTCTGTCGGGCCTGCTGTAAACGCGCAAGGCTCAATTGCGTGCCAAACCCCTGCCGATGCAGGCTGCGTTCGACCATGCCCCAGCAGAAAACGGCGACGCCATCGTCCCGTATCGCCAAACCGCCGCAGGCGACAACCCGGTCATCGTGCTTGATCAGCTGATAGTCGCAACCCTGCGCATCGTGTTGTAGAAACCGCGCGAAGTCAGCACGTTCGGCTGGCGTGAAGTACTCGGGCACATTGCTGTCGAACAGTGACAGGCAGGCATCGGCATCAGCGGGTAGATAGGGACGGATCGGCATGTGCTGCAATCTAGCAGCTTGAGGCTGATCTTCTTGGGGCCGAAGGAGGCGGGGGCGGAAGCGGAGGATGCATGCTCAGGCTTAAGCCCCTCTCCCCTTGCGGGGTGGAAGGGGCCGGCTGACGAACCACAGGTTCGTGGCCCCTGGAACGACCTTGCGCCAGCGCAAGGGCCGGGGCGCGGAGCGGGGGTTGGGGAGAGGGGAGCGCGAAGCGTGCTTTTAGCCGACGAACACTGCGCGCCCAAAGTCCCCAAAACCAATCAACGCGACATCGAATAAGGCAACGTCGCCGCATCCGCAGCCCAAGACTTGTTCGGCTCAGCCTGCATCGTAAAACGCAGCTCCCCACCAGCAACGATCTCCTGGTGCGTCACATACGCCCGATCCAGCGGCTTGCCGTTGAGGCTCACCGAACCAACATACGTATGCGCAGCATCCAGCCCGGTGGCAACGATGCTGAAGCGCTTCCCATCCGGCAGATTCAAGGTCGCCTGAGGCAGGAACGGCCGGCCAATGATGTACTGGTTGCTGCCCGGCGTAACCGGATAGAAACCCAATGCAGTAAACACATACCAGGCCGACATCTGCCCAAGATCATCGTTACCCGCCAAGCCATCCGGGCGCGCCGCGTACTGTGTATCCATGATCTGCTTCAAGCGCGCCTGCGTGCGCCACGGCTGCCCGGCATGTGCATACAGATAGGCAACATGGTGGCTGGGTTCGTTGCCATGTGCGTACCAGCCAATCAGCCCGGTGATGTCTTCCATGTGCGCGAAGATCGACGGATCAACCTTGGCTTCAAACACATCATCCAGGCGCTGCAGCAGCCTGTCGCTGCCGCCATGCGCCGCCGCCAAGCCGGCGACATCCTGCGGCACATACCACGAGTACTGCCAGGCATTGCCTTCAGTGAAATCCGTGCCGTAACCGCTGGCGCTGGGATCAAACGGCTCGCGGAAGCTACCATCGCGCTTGCGCGCCCGCATGAAGCCGGTGCCCGGGTCGAACGCATGTTTCCAATTGGCCGCACGCTTGTTGAACTCGCTCGCTACCTCGGTCTTGCCCATGTCCTTGGCCATCTGTGCGATGGTCCAATCGTCATAGGCATACTCCAGCGTCTTGCTGGCTGCTTCGCCTTCCTCGTCGATCGGTACATAGCCGAGCTCGCGGTACTGCGCGATGCCGTCGTACGGGCCGTAGTTGGCGCTGGCGACCATCGCCTGCAAGGCCTCTTCGGTGTCGTAGCCACGGATGCCCTTCATATAGGCATCGGCGATCACCGGCACCGCGTGGTAGCCGATCATGCACCAGGTCTCCAGACCGTGGAACGACCACACCGGCAGCACGCCGTAAGGACTTTCGCGGCGTGAGGCCAACAGCGAGTTGACGAAGTCGTTGGTGCGTTGTGGTGGCTGCACCAGCGTGGCCAGCGGATGCAGGGCGCGATAGGTGTCCCACAGCGAGAACGTCGAATAGTTCGTCCAGCCCTTGGCCTGATGCACCGCGTTGTCCGGCCCGCGATAACGGCCATCGCTGTCCATGAACAAAGTCGGCCCAAGCAGGGTGTGATACAGCGCGGTGTAGAAGCGGGTGCGTTCGTCCGCGCTGCCCTGCGCTTCGACCGCGCCCAGTGCTTCGCTCCATTGCTGCTTGGCGGCAGCCCGCATGCCATCGAAATCCCAACCCGGCGCTTCCGCATCCAGATTGGCAATCGCACCTTCCTCGCTGACCGGCGAGATCGCCACCTTCACCAGCAAGGGCTTGCCGCCCTCCGGCACCACATCAAAGGCGGCAACCAACTGCCGGCCTTCGATCTGCGCGCGCTGCGTTGGGTCTTTCTCGCCCGGCGGCGGGAAGCCCTTGTAGACCACATCCTGCTCGGTGTCGTGCAACTGATGGCCGCTGAGCGGCTGCGAGAAACGCATCGCGAAATACAGCTGCCGGCCCGGCGCCCAGCCACGCGTCTCGCGGAAGCCGGTAACCGTGCCATCGGCCCGCACCCGCAGGCGCGACCACAGGATCTTGCCCGGGTAGTCATACATGCTGGTACGCAGGTCGACGACCACATGTGCTGGCTTGCCAGCCGGGAAGCTGTAGCGGTGCATGCCAACGCGCGCGCTGGCAGTCAGCTCGGCGCGCACCTTGTAGTCGTCCAGCGTCACCGCGTAATAGCCCGGCTGCGCGGTTTCGCTGGCATGACTGAAGCGCGAGGTATAACCGCTCAAAGGCTGATCCGGATTGCCGCGTTCCAGCTTCAACTCGCCGGTAGTCGGCATCAACAGCAGGTCACCCAGGTCCGAATGGCCGGTGCCGGAAAAGTGTGTGTGCGAGAAACCGACGATGGTGCTGTCGTCATAGCGATAGCCCGCCGCCCAGCCATAGCCGTTCTTGCGCGACTGGATGCGGGTATCGGGCGACAGCTGGACCATGCCGTAAGGGACGGTCGCACCCGGATAGGTATGACCCTCGCCGCCGGTACCAATGAAGGGGTTCGCGGCGGCGTAGGCGGCTTCGTTGGCGGCGGGCGAGGCCGCCATTGCCGAAGACGGCGCCAGAGAAGAGGTTGCTACGGTTGCTGCAAGCACTAACAGGGTCGCGCCAAACTGCTTCATCCCGCACCTTTCGGATCGGTCTAATGTTGGGAAGCTAGCATGTCCAAGGGCGGTCTGGCGGGCCATCGGCCCTGTCTGGATCTGAGACGGAGCGCTGCAAACTCCACTGTGGCAGGAGGTTTGCCGACGGTGGTTTGGCTGCTGAACCTGACCCGGATCCGGGTTTGCTGCGGTAGAAGTTAGGATCTACAATGTATCTACATCTGCGGAGGTATCATGCACGCCAAAATTCAGCGTTGGGGCAATAGCGCAGCCGTTCGCCTGCCGGCATCCATTCTCAAGGCCATGGATCTGGGAAGTGGTGACACGCTGGAGATTGGCGTCGAAGAAGGCGCGTTGATCCTGACCCCGGTCAAGGCGCGGCCCCGCTATCAATTGTCAGGGTTGCTGGCGCAGTGCGATTTGAACGCCCCGCAGGATGAAGAACTGGCTGCCTGGAACAACAGCAAGCCGGTAGGAAACGAAGCGTGGTGAGCCGCCCGCGATTCGATCGCGGCGACATCGTCCGGGTCCAGCTCAATCCCAGCGCCGGCCAGGAAATGCAAGGCGACATGCGGCCAGCACTGGTCCTGAGTCCAGCACTGTTCAACGGCACAGGTTTGGCAATCGTCGCCCCGATCACGCAAGGTGGATTGGTGGGGCGGAATGCTGGATTCGCGGTGTCGCTGTCAGCGACGGGCACCGAGACGCAGGGCGTGGTTCTGGTCAATCACCTCCGCAGCATGGATTTGAGCGCGCGCGGTGCCCGCAAGGTGGAGCGTGCGCCTGCCAGTGTGGTGGATGAAGCGTTGGCGAAGGTCGCTACGTTTCTTGGGGAATCGGTGGAGTGAACTTGAAGATACTGCGGGTATTGATGCTGCCGGCAGCTCAAGAAACGAGCGGCGCAATCCCATCGAAAGTGATTCCGTCGGATCTCTGAACATGGCCTTGGAGATTGTTTCGCTGGCTAGTAGTTAAGAGGCAAAAGAAAAGGCCACCCGATGGGCGGCCTTTTCTCTTTTTATCTGGCGGAGAGAGGGGGATTCGAACCCCCGAAGCGCGGTTTAGACGCTTACACACTTTCCAGGCGTGCTCCTTCAACCACTCGGACACCTCTCCGGATCCTGCCGCGCTAATGCCTCGGCAGGGGCGTGGATTCTATAGGGACTGGCGGCTGTTCACAAGCACCCCCTGAGCGGGTGCTGGCGGATGGGTCGGGCGTGGCACAATGGGGCTTCAGATGAAGACGGTTGCCTGATGTCCTATCTCGTCCTTGCCCGCAAGTGGCGTCCGAAGCGTTTTGCCGAGTTGGTGGGCCAGGAACACGTGGTCCGCGCGCTCAGCAATGCGCTCGACAGTGGCCGCGTCCACCACGCCTTTCTGTTCACCGGCACCCGGGGTGTCGGCAAGACCACCATTGCCCGGATCTTCGCCAAGTCGCTTAACTGCGAGAACGGCACCAGTGCCGACCCCTGCGGTCAGTGCCGGGCCTGCCTGGACATCGATGCCGGCCGCTACATCGACCTGCTGGAAATCGATGCCGCGTCCAATACCGGCGTGGATGACGTGCGCGAGGTGATCGAGAACGCCCAGTACATGCCCTCGCGTGGGCAGTACAAGGTCTACCTGATCGACGAAGTGCACATGCTCTCCAAGGCGGCGTTCAATGCGCTGCTGAAGACGCTGGAAGAGCCGCCGGAGCACGTGAAGTTCCTGCTGGCCACCACCGATCCGCAGAAGCTGCCGGTCACCGTGCTCAGCCGCTGTCTGCAGTTCAACCTGAAGCGCCTGGACGAGGAGCAGATCCACGGCCAGATGTCGCGGATCATGACCGCCGAGCAGATCGAGTTCGACGACAGCGCTTTGGTACAGCTGGCGCGCGCGGCCGATGGCTCACTGCGTGATGGTTTGTCGCTGCTGGATCAGTCCATTGCCTATGCCGGCGGCGCGCTGCGCGACGACGTGGTGCGCACCATGCTGGGCACGGTTGATCGCATGCAGGTCAGCGCCATGCTCGATGCCCTGGCCGATGGCGAGGGGGTGCGTCTGTTGCAGGTGGTTGCCGGGCTGGCCGAGTTCTCGCCGGACTGGAGCGGGGTGCTGGATGCCCTGGCCGAAGGACTGCATCGCATCCAGGTGCAGCAGCTGGTGCCGGGTACCGTTGTACCAGGCGAGGGCGTTGACGCGGTTGCGTTTGCCCAGCGCCTGCGCCCGGAAGTGGTGCAGCTCTGGTATCAGATGGCCCTTGGCGGCCGTCGCGACCTGCACTTGGCTCCCAGCCCGCGTGCTGGCTTTGAAATGACTGTGCTGCGCATGCTGGCGTTCCGCCCGGCAGGCGCGGTACCGGCGACGCCGGAAGGCAGCGCATCCGGGACTGGCGCAGGCGTGGGTGGCAACACGCAAGCCGCTCCTGCCGCTGCCGCTGCCGCTGCGGCAGCGTCGGCGCAAACCGCCAAGCCGGTTGAAGTGCAGGCTGTAGTTGCACCGGTTGCGCCTGTGTCAGAACCCAAGCCTGAGCCTGTGCCCGAACCTGCAGCCGTCGTGCAGCAGCAAACCGCGCCTGTGCCGGAACCCGCAGCGCCCGCGCCTGAGCCCGTGCAAGCTCCGGTAGCAGCGCCGACCCCGGTGCAAGCTGCCAAGCCTGCAGCCGCCGACGAAGATCTGCCGCCATGGGCGGTTGAGGCGGCTGAAGCGAATGCGCGTGACGAGGCAATGGCGGCCGAAATGGCCATGCCGGAAGCGCCCGAAGCCATTGAAATGCCAGTTGCAACACCGGTTGAGGCACCGAAGCCGGCGCCCGTCGCCGCGCCGCAGCCGGTTCAGCAGGCCGAGCCGGTGCGTCCGACCGGTATCGCCATCGAGCCTGCAGCACCCGCTGAACCAGTTGCACCGGCACCGTCGCAGGGCGGGCGCAGCTTGAACACGGCCGAGGAGTGGCTGGACCTCATCGACGACAGCGGCCTGAGCGGTCCGTCGCGCGAGCTGGCCGCCAATGCCGCCTTCGTCAGCTTCCAGCACGGTGTGCTGCGACTGGCCTTGTTGCCGGGCTTTGAATACCTGCAGTCTGAGCGCGCCTTGAATGCCCTGGCGCAGGCGCTGTCGCAGGCCTTGGGTAGCACGCCTAAGATCCTCATTGAGACAGGCAACGCCCAGGCTGAGACCTTGCACCAGCGCGCAGATCGTCAGCGCGGTGAACAGCAATCCGCGGCCGAAGCCGTGTTCATGGCCGACCCCCAGGTGCAGCAGCTGATACAGCAGGGTGCACGGGTCGTGGCCGATTCCATCCGTCCTTTCAAAGAGTAAAAAACCATGCGCGGCAATATCGCCCAAATGATGCAGCAGGCCCAGAAAATGCAGGAAAACCTGCAGAAGGCCCAGGAAGAAATCGCCAAGTTGGAAGTCACCGGCAGCGCTGGCGGCGGCATGGTCAGTGTGACCCTGAGTGGCACCAAGGAGTGCCGCAAGGTGCGCATCGATCCGTCGGTGCTGAGCGATCCGGAAATGGCTGAAGACCTGATCGCAGCCGCGTTCAACGATGCCGCCAACAAGATCGACGCCGAGTCGCAGAGCCGCATGGGCTCGGCCACCGCCGGCATGAAGCTGCCGCCGGGCATGAAGCTGCCGTTCTGATGTGGCCCGCGCCGGCTGGACCGGCGCATGCACGTCCCCGCGCCGCGAAGCCTCCGGGCTTCGCGCGCTTGTTTTAGCGATACGCTGCTGTGATGAGACCGTTGCGATGAGCCTGCCGCTGCTGGAACAACTGATCGAAGCCTTCCGGGTGCTGCCTGGCGTTGGCCAGAAGACGGCCCAGCGCATGGCCTATCACGTGCTTGAGCGTGCTCGTGACGGTGGTCAGCGTTTGTCGGAAGTGCTGGCCGAGGCCATCGAGAAAATCGGCCACTGCAAGCAATGCCGCGATTTCAGCGAAACCGAGCTGTGCCCGGTCTGTGCCAGCAGCAGCCGCGAGCGGCAGATGCTGTGCGTGATCGAATCACCGGCCGATCGTCTGGCGATCGAGCATGCGACCAGCTACCGCGGTGTGTATTACGTGCTGCAGGGGCGTTTGTCGCCGCTGGATGGCATCGGCCCGCGCGAGCTGGGCCTGGATCAGCTGGAAACACGTTTGGCGCAGGGCGAAGTCACCGAGCTGATCATCGCCACCAACTCCACCGTTGAAGGTGAGGCCACCGCGCATTACCTGGCGCAGCTGGCACGCCGCAACAAGGTGCGGCCCAGCCGTCTGGCGCAGGGCCTGCCTTTGGGTGGCGAACTGGAGTACGTTGATCGCGGCACTTTGTCGCATGCGTTTGGCAGCCGCAGCGAAGTCGGCGAATAAGCGGCGCCGGGGTTGTAAGCTGTAGGTCGTTTACTGCAGCGAGCCCCACATGACCGATACCATTTTCGGCAAGATCATCCGCCGCGAAATTCCCGCCGCCATCGTCTATGAAGACGATGAAGTGCTGGGCTTCAAGGACATCGCCCCGCAGGCGCCGGTGCATGTGCTTTTCATTCCGAAGAACGAGGTCATCCCGACCCTGGATGATCTGCAGCCGACGCAGGCGCATCTGATCGGCAAGCTGGCCTTGGCGGCTGCGGCGTATGCACGTCAGCAAGGCTTTGCTGAGAACGGCTACCGCATCGTGATGAACTGCCGCGAAGATGCCGGGCAGACGGTATTCCACATCCACCTGCATTTGTTGGCGGGTGCGCCGTTGGGGCATTTTGGTGCGTGAGAAAGCTGCTTTTGTAGGAGCGGCGTAAGCCGCGAAGCCGGTAGCAACCAAGCAGCTGCGAAGCCTGTTCGCGCGATCCAGCAGTTTCTGATTGCGCTATGTCGCTTGCGGCGGAGGGATCTTTGGCTTCGCGGCTTACGCCGTTCCTACAAAAAAGCATGCAAAAGAAAACGCCGCCCTTTGGGGCGGCGTTTTCAGTCTGTTACCACCAGCCGCGGTAACCCCAGCCCCAGCCGGGACCCCAACCCGGGCCCCACGGGCCGTACGGGTAGGCGGGTACTACTTCCACTTCGCGCTGCACCGGCCACAGGTAGACCACGTCGGCGGCAAGCTTGGGCAGCGGGTAGTCGTATTCGCCGATCTTGGTGCTCTGGTAGCCATCGATGCGGCCGATGAAGGTCACGTCGCGGCCCGGCTCGAACACCGCCGGATCATAGAAGCCGCTGCGGCAGGCCAGGAAGCGGCCATCGCTGGCATCGCTGGACGTGGTGCTCGGGCGGCCGCTGGCATTGAGCGGGCGGGCCAGCATCTGGAAGCAGGTTTCACCCTGGCCGGGGATGGTTTCGATGATGCGGCCACCCCAGCGAACCGGCGCGCCGGTCTGCTTCTGCGCCACCGCGTCACGCGGTGAAACGGGGGTGAACTGTCCCTGCAGCGGCTTGGGCGCAGTGGCACAGGCAGCCAGCGCCAGCGTGGCGGCGGCAACTAGGAGGATGCGGGTCTTCATGTTCGTACTCCGGGTTTCGGGCGGTGCCTGCGCAGGTCCGCCAATAATGAAACGACATCCGATCGGACGCCAGCGTAGCGCGCCTGGGTGAAACGCTGGCTGAGCGCCAGCAGGTCGCTGCCGGGACGGGCCTGGTCGACGCGGCTGGCCCAGTCGCTGGCGGTTTCGAAAGTTTCACGGCCAAGTCCAAGTCGTTGGTATCGGCGGTCCAGTCGATGCCAGGCACGCAGCAGTGGGTCGCGCTGGCGCTCGCCACGGGCCAGCAGCCAAGCCATCAAGCCCAAGGCAAGAGCGGCAAAGCCCGCAAACATGGCAACCAGTTGCGAGGGGCTCAATTGCTTGATGCCGATACCGCTGAGCAGGCGCTGCTGACGTTCGGCATTGAAGGACAGCACGGCGGTATTCCAGCCGCGGCGCAGGAAATCGCTGTACTGCAGCAGACTGCTCCAACGGCCGCTCAGGTCCAGGCCACGGGTTTCGTTGTCGCCGATGCGGTCTTCGATCGTGTCGTAGATGCGCTCCGGTGCCACTGCGGCCGTGGGATCAACCCGAACCCAGCCGCGTTGCGGCAACCAGACTTCGGCCCAGGCATGCGCATCAAGACGCCGCACTACCCAATAGTTGCCGAAGCGGTTACGCACGCCGCCGGCATAGCCAGTGACGACCCGTGCTGGAATGCCTGCACCTCGCATCAGCACCACAAATGCCGCGCTGAAGTGCTCGCAGTACCCGGCCTTCTGGTCGAACAGGAATTCGTCGACGGAGTGGCGGCCGGGCACGGGCGTGTTCAAGGTGTAGGCGAACTCGCGATGGATCCAGTCCAGGCTGCGTTGCACCAAGGCCGCGTCATCAGCACCGGCCTGGCTGCGCCATTGTCTGGCCAGGGCCAGAGTGCGCGGATTGAAGTTCTCAGGCAGTTGCAGCGCCTGCCGCCGCAGGCGCGCTGGCAGCTCGGCCTGGAAGACCTGCGCTGGGCTGGACTGCATGCGCCAGCGGGTCAGCGCGGTAAGTGATTGCGCTGTGGTCAGGCTGTAGTCGGCATCCAACTGGCTGCCGGCAGGTGCTTGCAGGGGAAGGTCCAGTGCTACCAGTTCGCGCTGGTCGGTGGGCTCGTACTCGATCTGGTAGTCCCAGCGGAGCGCTGCGTTGCTGACCAGCGGTGGCGGTGCGACACGCTGGCTTTGTATCCGCGACCAGCGCCGGCCATCAAAGCGCGTCAGTACCGGGCCGCGCCAATAACGTTGGTCCTGCGCCGGTACCTGGCCGAAGAACTCGACCCGCAGCGCCGGGCTGTCGTCGGCCAACAAGTCGCCCATTGCGCCGGGTTGCATGCTGTCGGATAGGCCTGGGCGCGACACCGTTCGATCCGGTGTGCCCCATAGCGGCGTCGGCAGGCGCGGCACCAGCCAGAATGCTGACAAGGCCAAAGGCAGTGCCAACAGCATCAGGCCGCCGACGGTGCGCAGCTGCGCGCGCGGTGGCAGGTGGGCGATACCCACCTCTTCATCGGCCAGGCGTTGCAGAGCGAGCAGGGCGGCCACCACAGCGGCGGCTGACATAAGAAGGGTGCTTGGCCCCTGGTCGAGCAGGAAGGCCGCGAATGGCGCAAACAGGTTGAAGCCAATCAGGCTGCGCGCATCACGCAGCGTGCGCAGCTCGCTGGATTTGATCGCCAGCATCGCCGCTAGCAGGGCGCAGCCGCTATCGCGGCCGGGGTTGGCGCCCATCTGCCAGTAGATGCAGGCCAGCATCACTCCGATCAGTAGCAGGCGCAGCAGTAGTGGCATGGTGCGTCGCCATGACCACAGCGCCACCAGCAAGGTGGTGGTTCCGAACACCGCCGCCAGTACGCCCGGCAACTGCAGCAGCAGGGGTAGCAGCGATAGGGCGGTGACCAGATTGATCCAGAGGCGGCTGCTGGTGCTTATCGCGGGTGAAGGCGTCTTCATGCGTTTGGCAGCAGCGCCAATGCGCGCAGGCAGAGATGGCGATGGGCGTCACCGTTGGCGGGCCCCAATGCTGGTTGGCCTGGCAGGCGCAGCTGGTAACTGCGGCCTTCGCGTTCGGCCTCATCTACCCAGCGTGCGAGCCGGGAGATACGGCGTTCGTGGGGGAGGGCCAGCAGTTGCTGCCAGTCCAGTACCAGCTCGGCGCCGTAGGGGCGCTCGTATTCGCGCACCAGCAGTTCGTCGCGCCGTGCCGAGTGCTTCCAGGCGATGCTGCGTCGTGAGTCGCCGCTGCGGTAGGGGCGCATCTGCTGCAGTTCTTCACCTTGTGGGTGCACGCGGGTGCGGGCGGAAGCCGCGCCCGCATCCGGCAGCGGCGGCGCATTGGTTTCCGGCGCGGGATAAATCAGCAGTGCCGAGTCCGGCCAGAACCACGACCAGGCGCGGACCAGACCCAGTGGTTGGGTGGTTGTAATCCGGATGCGTGAGAGATCCAGCCAGCCGCGTTGCTGGGTAGGTAGCCAGAGGTCGGCTTCGGCCTGGCTGTGCTGCTCCAGGTTGAAATGGGTTTTGGCTTGCGAGCAGTCCAGTTGCAGGGCGCGGCGCCGGCGGCGGTCGCCGCGCGCAAGTGCCAGGCGCAGGCGGATCGGATTGCCCGCGGCTACCGGGTCGGCGGAAACGGCTTGCAGACGCAAGCCCGACAACTGCAGATGCGCTTGCACGGCGCTGGCCAGCGCGGTTGCACCGAGCAGCAGCGCCAGCAGCAGTGCCGGGTTGTTGTTGTAGTTCAAGGCGCCGAGCAGCATCACCGCCAGCAGGGCGGCCAGGAACAGGCCGAAGCCGGTAGGCAGCACGTAGATGCGGCGCCTGTCCAGCTGCGTCGGTGGCTGCTCCGGCTGCCGTGGGCGGGCCAGGAACTGCAGGGATTGCAGGCGTTGCCGCAGTGCTGCCAGCACCTCAATCCACCTGCACGCTGTGCAGTAGGGTGCGGGCCAGCGTCGGGCCGGAGGATGCTTCGGCCTCGGCGACCAGCCGGTGCCCGGCGACGGCGATGAACAATGCCTGCACGTCTTCCGGAACCACGTGCTGGCGGCCAAGCAGCAGCGCGTGCGCCTTGGCCGCGCGCAGCAGGGCGATGCCGGCGCGTGGCGACAGGCCGACGCGCACGCCCGGATGCTGGCGGCTGCGAGTGATCAAGGCCTGCACGTAATCGATCAAAGCGTCACTGGCATGCACCTGGCCAACGGCGTCGCGCAGCATGCGGATGTCTTGCTCTGACAGGCAGGGAGTTACCCGCGCGATAAGGTCGCGGCGGTCTTCGCCGGCCAGCAGGGCGCGCTCGGCGTCGGCATTGGGGTAGCCCAGGGTCAGGCGCAGCAGGAAGCGATCCAGTTGTGAGTCCGGCAGCGGGAAGGTGCCGGACATGTCGACCGGATTCTGCGTGGCAATCACGAAGAAAGGATCCGGTAGCCGGTGGGTCACACCATCCAGCGTCACCTGCTGCTCGGCCATCGCTTCCAGCAGGGCGCTCTGCGTGCGTGGCGGCGCGCGGTTGATTTCATCCGCCAGCAACAGGTTGCAGAACACCGGGCCGGGATGGAACTGGAAGCTGCGGCTATGCGCTTCGTAGACCGAGATGCCGAGCACATCGGCGGGCAGCAGATCGGAGGTGAACTGCACGCGCTGGAATTGCAGGCCGAGGCTGGAGGCCATGGCATGGGCCAAGGTGGTCTTGCCGAGCCCGGGCAGGTCCTCGATCAGCAGATGTCCGCCGGACAGCAGCGCGACAAAGGCCATCCGCACTTCCTGCGCCTTGCCGAGCAGTAGGGAATTTACCTGCTGTTGCGCTGCCGATAGGGACTGTAGTGTTACTTCGGGTAGCATTCCGGGCGGCGCCATTGTCTTGGTCGTCTCGATACTTGGGCTGAAGGAAGTGTACGTGCCAAACAGGGGTGAACAACGCGCATACCTGACGTTCCTTGTGTTGTGGGTGCTGGTCACCACAGCCAAGGTGCTGTTGGCCTCGCAATTGACGCTGTTCGTGGACGAGGCGTTCTATTGGCAGGAAGGTCAGCATCTGGCCGCAGCCTATTCGGACCTGCCCGGGTTGACGGCCTGGTTGACGCGGCTCGGTGTCGAGGTTGCCGGCGATCACCGCCTGGGCGTGCGCCTGCCGTTCCTGGTCATGGGGGCGGCACTGCCGTGGATGGTTGCTGGTATCTGCACGCGCTGGTTCGGCGTTCGCATGGGTTGGCGCGCCGGCTCGCTGGCCTTGTTGATGCCGTTGTCGGCGACGCTGGGCATCCTGGCGGTGCCGGACGTGCCGATGGCGATCGCCGCCCTGCTATGCCTGGATGCTGGTGCACGCCTGCTGCGTGGCGTGGGTGCTGGTAACGCCTTGTTGCTGGCCTGTGGCCTGTTGATGGGTGCGCTCAGTCACTACCGCTTCATTGGCGTGATTATCGTTGGTTTCATTGCGCTGGTGCTGTTACCGGAAGGCCGCAAAGCCTTGCGCGATCCGCGGGTGTGGATCGCGCTGTCAGTTGGTTTGGCGGCATGGGTGCCGCTGATGGCATGGAATCTGGACAACCAGGATGCTGGACTCAAGTTCCAGGTGATCGAGCGCCATCCGTGGGCGTTCCAACCGGAAGGGCTGCTGTTCCTGGTGATCCAGCCGTTGTTGGTGACGCCGGTGCTGTTCGCGGCGATGGCGGTGGTGGCAGGCAGGGGCATGCGCAATGTGCAAGGTGGTTTCCACCACCTGCAATGGCGCTACTTCGCCCTGGTTGGCGCCACCTCGACTTTGCTGATCTTCGCGTTGGGGTTCTTCACCGATGTGGAGCGGGTCAGCTTCCATTGGCCGCTGCCTGGCTATCTGGCATTGCTGGTATGTGTTCCAGCGCTGCTCACTCACTGGTCGCGTCCTTGGCGGCGTGCATTGTGGGGGCTCACCTCGCTGGGCCTGCTGCTGGCGATGAGTTATTACCTGGTAGCCGCCTCTCCCGGCTTGCGTGAACACCTGGCGGGCAGCAAGTACTACCCGCGTAATTTTGCAGGTTGGCAGCAGCTGTCCGAGGGCGTGCGTGAGGAGCTCGCGCAGATGCCGGAAGACACCCAGGTGCTGGCAGGCAGCTTCAAGGTCGGTGCTGAACTGGGTTTCCGCCTCAATGATCCTTCTATCAAGGTGCTGCCGCACGAGCTCAATGACAGGCATGGGCGCACCGCGCAGTTGGCGCTCTGGAAATTGATCAGTGACGGCAACCGCTCGACACCGGTGCTATTGGTGCTGGCGCCTGGCGACCAGCGCTACCGTGATCTTTTGGACCGTTACCACAGGGTCTGCGAGTTGGTGGGGCCGCTGCCGCCGCCAAAGATGGTCTCACTTGATCATGGTTTCCAGCGTTTCCTGTTGTTCCGCCTGCCTGCCGAAAAGCAACAAGGGCCATGTGTGACGCCGGCGATGGCATGGGTGGAAACCCCTGCGGCGGGTCAGGCGGTGAATGGTGCGCTGGAAGTCAGTGGCTGGGCCTTCAAGGATGGCGTGGGATTGTCGCGGGTTGAGCTGCTGCTGGATGGCCGCAGCGTGGGTGATGCCGTCTATGGGCGCGACTACGACGTGCGCCCGTTCTGGAAGATATCCACCGATCCGCAGCATCCGAACACCGGTTTTGATGCAAAGCTGGATACATCAGGCCTGAAGCCGGGCACGCATTGGCTAGGCCTTCGCCTGTATGGCAATGACGGCAGTGTGGAGGCCTGGGCCGAGCAGCCGTTCGAGATCAAATAGCCTGTATTTGTGCTGCGCGCCAACTGTTGGCGCGCAGCTTGTGTGTTCGCCGCGTCAGCGTCAGCTCAGGGCAGCTGATAGCCAGCCTGCCGCAGCAGCTGCGAAGTCTGGATCAGCGGCAAGCCGATCAGTGCGGTGGGGTCGTTGTTGTCAATGGCTTCGAACAAGCTGATGCCCAGACCTTCACATTTGAAGCTGCCGGCGCAGTCCAAGGGCTGTTCGGCATCGATATAGCGTTCGATCTCGGCCGCCAGCAGGGTCCTGAAGCGCACGCGGGTGAGATCGATGGCCTGATGCTGCGAAATACCGTCGCTTACACAGACCGCCGTGTGGAACAGCACCTCATGGCCGGACATCGCCGTGAGCTGCGCACAGGCGGCCTCGCGGGTGCCGGGCTTGCCCAGCGGTTGTCCATTCAGTTCGGCCACCTGATCCGAACCGATCGCCCAGCTGCCGGGATGCAGGCCGGCAATGGCTTCGGCCTTGGCGGCGGCCAGGCGCTGCGCCAGGGCCGCAGGCGGCTCGCCGGGGAGCGGGGTTTCGTCCATATCCGGCGCGGCCGAACTGAACGGAATCCTGAGCCGGTTAAGCAATCCAGCGCGATATCGTGAGGTGGAGGCGAGAATCAGGGGCTTCATGTGTAAAAATACGCAGCTCGGGACGGCCAGTCTGCTGCGCCGCCACCGGTCTGACAATGTTTCCGCCGCTACGGATTTGACAGCGGCGTGGCTACTCCTTAACATTCTGCAGCTTATGTCCGCGAACGTACCCGAATTGCTGGATGCTTGGCGGATGGTCATAGCGCGCAGGCGCTTTGACGGCCAGGTGCCTTTGTCCGAGTTGACCCGCTTGCAGGGTCTGGTTGCCGATACTGAAGGCCAGTGCACGTATTCACTGGAGTTCGATCGAGACAACATCTTGCAGGTGTCGTATGTCGATCTGACCATCGATACCGAGCTGCCCTTGATCTGTCAGCGCACCATGCAGCGTTTCCTGCTGCCGGTGTCGATCAAGCAGCGCTTGGGCTTGATCAAGGACGAAGAAGAAGAATCTGCGCTTCCAGAGGAATACGAAGCGATGCTGGTGCCTGAAGATGGCAACCTGCGTCCGCTGGACCTGGTGGAAGACGAGTTGGTGTTGGCGGTGCCGGTGGTTGCGCTGGCGCCAGGAAGCGAGGCAGTCGAACAGGACTTCACCGCAACCGAAGAAGAATTGAGCAAGGCCAATCCCTTTGCGGCATTGGCGGCGCTGAAGAAATAATTGCGGCCGGTAATCGTCGGCGGCTGCGGCGAAAGCGAGTAGTGCTGGACGCTGGCGTCCTGTGCAATTAAACGACGAAGCAAACGAAACCGAGTTTGGAGCAATCCCATGGCAGTCCAGAAATCCCGTGTTACCCCGTCCCGCCGCGGCATGCGTCGTGCCCACGACGCCCTGAGCGCAAAGCAGCTGTCCACCGATCCGACCACCGGTGAAGTGCATCTGCGTCACCACATCACTGCTGATGGTTTCTACCGCGGCAAGAAGGTGATCACGACCAAGTCGACCCTGGTCGCTGAAGAAGATTGATTTGTGACGGCTGCCGCCACCTGAGTGTGGCGGTTGTTGCACCGATTCTTCCGGGGCCGCCTACGGGCGGCTTCGCGCAATAGGAAACAGCATGAGCAAGCGGATCTACTCGAGGATCGCGGGCACCGGTAGTTATTTGCCCGAGAAAGTGTTGACCAACGATGATCTGACCAAGATTGTCGAAACGACCAACGAGTGGATCGAGTCGCGCACGGGTATCCGTGAGCGGCACATCGCTGCCGAAGGCGAAACCACCAGTGACCTGGGCTACCACGCCGCTACGCGCGCGCTGGAAGCTGCCGGCATTGAGGCATCGCAGCTGGACATGATCATCGTGGGTACCACCACGCCGGATCTGATCTTCCCGTCTACCGCTTGCTTGATCCAGGCCCGCCTCGGCGCGACCGGCTCGGCGGCGTTTGACGTCAACGCGGCATGTTCGGGCTTCCTTTTCGCCCTGAGCGTGGCTGACAAATTCATTCGCAGCGGTGATGCCAAGCATGTCCTGGTGATCGGTGCGGAGACCCTGACCCGTATCGTTGACTGGACCGACCGCACCACCTGCGTGTTGTTCGGCGATGGCGCGGGCGCCGTCGTGCTCAAGGCCGACGAAGACACCGGCATTCTCAGCACCCATCTGCATGCCGACGGCAGCAAGAAGGAACTGCTGTGGGATCCGGTTGGCGTCTCGGTCGGCTTCGACAAGCCGGGCAAGATCAACATGAAGGGCAATGACGTGTTCAAGTACGCCGTCAAGGCGCTGGACTCGGTTGTTGATGAAGCCCTGCAGGCCAACGGTCTGGACAAGTCCGACCTGGATTGGCTGATCCCGCACCAGGCCAACCTGCGCATCATCGAAGCCACGGCAAAGCGCCTGGAGATGCCGATGGATCAGGTGATCGTGACCGTCGACAAGCACGGCAACACCTCGTCCGGTTCGGTGCCGCTGGCGCTGGATGCCGCGATCCGTTCCGGTCGCGTCGAGCGTGGTCAGTTGCTGTTGCTGGAAGCCTTCGGTGGCGGTTTCACCTGGGGCTCGGCGCTGCTGCGCTATTAAGCGTCTCCTGCATACAGATACCGCACGGGCAGCCAATGGCTGCCCGTTGTCGTTAAGGCTTCACCTGTAGTGCCCCGCCAAACAAGGCAACAGGCATTATACGCAAAATACCAGCCCAGCAAATGAACGCACAAAACGCAATACTT
>NZ_JBRRCU010000064.1:0-25515 GCF_056759195.1 Stenotrophomonas sp. STEN083
CAGGGCCGTCGGGGGGTGACTCTTTGCAAAAAACATATGGGGGCGGGGCGACTCCGCGGCGCTGGCAGACCCCCCTCACAGCGATCAGTGCAGGGCTCCCTACAAGCACCCCTCGGCCGCCCCCCCCCCCGCTCCTACAAGATGGTCTATCGGTAACGCCCCTACCGAGCATGGCTCGGCACTACAGGGGCTCGCTTATCAACCGGCGAAGCTGTCGGTTGCGCGTACCAGTGCGTCGACATTCTCGGCCTCAAACGCCGAGTGGCCGGACGCCGGGCTGATCTGCAGCTGCGCCTTTGGCCACGCCTTGTGCAGTTCCCAGGCATTGGCCAGCGGACAGACCACGTCGTAACGGCCGTGCACGATCACGCCCGGGATGTGGGCAATCTTGTGCGCGTCGCGCAGCAGCTGGTCTTCCACTTCGAAGAAACCGCCGTTGACGAAATAATGGTTCTCGATGCGGGCGAAGGCCAGCGCGAACTGCGGGTCTTCGTGGCTGTTGACGAAATCATCGTCCACATGCAGGAAGCTGGTGGCACCCTCCCATACGCTCCATGCCTTGGCAGCCGCCAGACGGGTGGCTTCGTCGTCACTGGTCAGGCGGCGGTGGAAGGCCGAGATCAGGTCGTGACGCTCCACTGCCGGGATCGGCTTGAGATAGTGCTCCCAGGCATCCGGGAACAGGCGGTTGGCACCTTCCTGGTAGAACCATTCCAGCTCCCAGCGGCGCAGCATGAAGATGCCGCGCAGCACCAGCTCGGTCACCCGCTGCGGATGGGTTTCGGCATAGGCCAACGCCAGCGTCGAACCCCAGCTGCCGCCAAATACCTGCCAGCTGTCGACGCCGAGCTTTTCGCGCAGCTTCTCGATGTCGGCGACCAGATCCCAGGTGGTGTTGTCGACCAGGTCGGCATGCGGGGTGGAACGGCCCGAACCACGCTGATCGAACAGGATGATGCGGTACTTGGCCGGGTCGTGGAACTGACGCATCTTGTCGCTGCAGCCGCCACCGGGGCCGCCATGCAGCATCACCACCGGCTTGCCGTTGGGATTGCCACATTGTTCGAAGTACAGCGTATGGCGGTCGTCGACCTTGAGCGTGCCGGTGTCGTAGGGCTCGATGGCGGGGTAGAGCGTGCGCATGGCAGCCTCGCAGGGAACAGGACGGCTAGTTTAACGCAGCGATGTTGCGGTCTTGTTTGCGCTACAGCGTTCCATCAGGGCGTTGCATAGGTCGCCGGTGTGATGCCATCCAGCAGCCAGAGGCCGTCGAAGCGCTGCCGTGCTTCGGGCAGGCTCAATTCATCGGCGTAGTCCATGCCCCACAGCCGGCTGGCTGGATCGTCCTCGCCGGGCAAGCTGCCTGCATGCAGATCGACGAAAACCGCGGTCGCCGAGGTATCTGCGGTCAAGCGCGACTCCAGCTGCGACGGCCGTGCGTCCACCTTGCGAACCTGCTGATCGATGTAGTCAAGATAACTTCCTTGCGCGCCTGCGTAGTGCAGCACATAGGTCTGCTTCTGCAGCGCAGGCGGCAAAGCGCGGGTCACGTTGTCTACTACCGGAAAGCCACGCGGATGACCGTCGCGGTAGCCGCCGAGCTTGTTCAGATGCGCGTAATGCCCCCACACAACCGCCTTGCGTCCCGGGTAGGCCTGCTCCAGCAACCACTGCAGGTTGGCGGCCATGACCGGATCGTGTTCATCGAACGGCCGCAGCTGCCAAGCCACTTCGGCCATGCGATGCAGGCTGGCGTTGATGCGGCGCCAGAAGCCATCGCTGTTGAACACATCGTCACCGTGCTCGGCATCCGGCGCTGGCAGCAATTGCAGCAGCCATTGCGAATCTTCGAGGAAGCGCTGGCGCACACTGGCATCAGCCGCTGCCAGCTGACCATCCAGCAATCGTTGCACCTGCTGCAGGTGTTGTTGCAGCCGCTGCTGCTGCGCCTCGCCCAATGGCTGACGCAGCAATCGCTCACCCAGCTGCGGCACCAGCTGCCGGCGTGAGAATCCGCCACTCAAGCGACCATCGAAGCCGGCCAGCTGCATCGCAGCCTGTGTATCACGTTGCGCGTCGAGATAGTCGCACAGCGGCCAGACCTCGGCGCTGTTGGCATACATGTAGAAGATGTTGCCCGGCGCGTTGGCACGCAGCGGCAGCCGTGATTGCCATAGGCGGGTTACATCGAACAGACCGCTTTCCAGCACCAGCAGGTCGAAGCCTTTGCGCTCATGCAGGTAGCGCACGGTACGCACCTTGCTCTCGTAGATATTGCCTTCGCCGTGGGTGAGCTCGTCGAGCATGACGATGCGCTTGTCGCCGATAGCCTCGCCCAGGGGCGCGAGATCGGCGAAGTCGTCCTGCACCGGCAATCCCTCACGCAAGGGATGGATGGGAGCGTGTTTGCTAGTGCCTGGCGTTGCAGCACAGCCCAGCGATGTGAGCAGCAATACGACAGCGAACGCGGTACGGATCATCGGCATCCCCGGTTTGGAAATGGCGATGCTACGGGAGGATTTGGGGGCCGTCATGCGGACAGGAAATGGCCTGGATGTCAGGCTGGAGTAGTGCTTTTGGCTCTGCTTTGGCTTTGGCTTTGGCCTTGGCTTTCGTTCTTTATGCAGTCATTCCCGCGAAGGCGGGAATCGCTCTGGCCTTGGCCTTGAGAGCCGTCATTGCCGCGAAGGCAGGAATCGCTCTGGCCCTGGCCTTGAAAGCCGTCATTCCCGCGAAGGCGGGAATCGCTATCGCTCTGGCTCTGGCTCTGGCTCCCAAATCAACTGCAGAAGCAAAGACCAGAGCGATTCCCGCCTTCGCGGGAATGACGAGCTGAAAAAAGCAGCAAGAGCAACAGCAACTACAACAACCTCAACCTCAACCTCAACCTCAACCAGGCCAACGCCCCAAGGTCACCCGATCCCGCTGCTCCAGATCCTGCACCGTCTGCACCTCCACAAACCCGGCTTGCTCCAGCAGCGCGCGGATCGCCTCGCCCTGATCCCAGCCATGCTCCAGCAGCAACCAGCCACCGGGCACCAGATGCTCATGCGCGCCGGCAACAATCTCGCGGATCGCATCCAGGCCATCGGCACCTGAGGCCAAGGCCGGCGGCGGCTCGAAACGCAGATCACCTTCAACCAGATGCGGATCACCCGCAGCGATGTACGGCGGGTTGCTGACAATCATGTCGAAGCGATCCGCGCCCAGCGCCGTATACCAGTGCCCACGCCGGAACCACACGTTTTCCAGACCGTGCGCCTGTGCGTTCTTCACCGCCATCGCCAGGGTCGGGCCCAGCACATCGGTCGCCATCACCGTGGCCAAAGGCCGCTCACTGGCGATCGACAAGGCGACCGCGCCACTGCCGGTGCCCATGTCGGCCACCCGCACCATGTCGTCGGCCGGCAGCCGTGCCAGCGCCTGCTCGACCAGCAGCTCGGTTTCCGGACGCGGAATGAGGGTCGCCGTGTTGACCTGCAGGTCCAGGTTCCAGAAGCCGCGGCGGCCAGTCAGATAGGCCAGCGGATGACCCTCGGCACGGCGCGCCAGCAGCACCTCGAAACGCTCCACCGCCTCGGCTTCCACCTCGTCGGTGGCATGGGCGAACAACCAGGCCCGCTCCACGCCCAGCACGTGGATCAGCAACTGCTCGGCCTCATGGCGGGCATCTTCACCCGGCAGGCGTGCAGCGGCCTCCCGCAACAGCTCGGCAACCTTCAACGTGGACACTGCAGTACCTCTTCGCGGGTTCGATCAGGAGGGCGAGGATAGTCAGCGCGCCCGCCCCTGCCTACCGCCAAGATCCTTGCCTTGGGATTAATTCCATCTATGCCGCGCCGTTCAGCTTGGCCGCGGATGGCTTGGAAAGCCCGCAAAGCACCCGATATCAGGCCTTGAGGCAGTTTCAGAGCAGCGATTGATAGGTTTTATCTATTGATACGATGCATCCAATTCATTTGTTTTATTAGTCTCTGCCTATTAGTCTTTGCTCCAACGATTCACCCCGCCCTACAACCGCAAGAGGAAACTTCATGTCCCTTATCAACACCCAGGTCCAGCCGTTCAAGGTCAATGCGTTCCACAACGGCAAGTTCATTGAAGTCACCGATGAGTCACTGAAGGGCAAGTGGTCGGTCCTGATCTTCATGCCGGCAGCCTTCACCTTCAACTGCCCGACCGAGATTGAAGACGCCGCTGACAACTATGCCGAGTTCCAGAAGGCCGGTGCCGAGGTCTACATCGTGACCACCGATACCCACTTCTCGCACAAGGTGTGGCACGAAACCTCGCCGGCCGTGGGCAAGGCCAAGTTCCCGCTGGTCGGCGACCCGACCCATCAGCTGACCAACGCCTTCGGCGTGCACATTCCGGAAGAAGGCCTGGCCCTGCGTGGCACCTTCGTGATCAACCCGGAAGGCGTGATCAAGACCTCGGAGATCCACTCCAACGAGATCGCCCGTGACGTGTCCGAGACCCTGCGCAAGCTGAAGGCTGCCCAGTTCACCGCCGCACACCCGAACGAAGTGTGCCCGGCCAAGTGGAAGGAAGGCGAAAAGACCCTGACCCCGTCGCTGGACCTGGTCGGCAAGATCTAAAAAGTCGTACCCGCTCCCACCCCGCCCCCGCGGCGGGTGTGGGGGTGAACCGCAGCGTGTTGATGCCAGCCAGCACCACGCCAGCACGCCACGCAGCCCGCTGCGGTTCACCCCTACTTTTACTGGCGCCCCGCTTCACGCAGGGGCGTCACTCCCCCGCTTTGCCTCAACGAAGGAGTTGACCGTGCTCGACGACAGCCTCAAGACCCAGCTGCAGCAGTACATGGGCCTGCTGCGCCAGCCACTGCGCCTGATCGCCTCGCTCGACGACAGCAGCGCAAGCCAGGACATGCGCGGCCTGCTTGACGATATCGTCGCGGCCGGCGGCGGCAAGATCACGCTGGACACCGCCGGCGACGATGCGCGCAAGCCCTCGTTCGTGATCGCCCGCGAAGGCCAGAACCATGGCGTGCGTTTCGCTGGCCTGCCGCTGGGCCACGAATTCGAATCGCTGGTACTTGCCCTGTTGTGGACCGGCGGCCATCCGCCGAAGGTCGCGCAGGACGTCATCGACAGCATCACCGCGATCGACGGCGAGTACAGCTTCGACGTCTACATGTCGCTGACCTGCCACAACTGCCCGGACGTGGTGCAGGCGCTGGCGCTGATGGCGATCTTGAATCCGAAGATCAGCACCACGGTGATCGAGGGCGGTACGTTCCAGCAGGAAGTGGAACAGCGCCAGGTGATGGCGGTGCCGATGGTGTTCCAGGGTGGCGAGATGTTCGACTCCGGCCGCATGAGCCTGGAGCAGATCATCGCCAAGCTCGACACCGGCGCCGTTGCCCGCGAGGCCGAAAAGATCAAGGCCAAGGATGCATTCGACGTGCTGGTGGTGGGCGGTGGCCCGGCCGGTGCGGCTGCGGCCATCTATGCCGCACGCAAGGGCATCAGCACCGGTGTGGCTGCCGAGCGTTTCGGCGGCCAGGTGCTGGACACCATGGCGATCGAGAACTTCATCTCGGTGCAGCACACCGAAGGCCCGAAGCTGGCCGCCGCACTGGAAACCCACGTACGTGAGTACGAGGTGGACATCATGAACCTGCAGCGCGCGACCAAGCTGCTGCCGGCCGGTGCCGATGGCCTGGTCGAAGTACAGCTGGAGAATGGTGCTTCGCTGAAGTCCAAGACGGTGATCCTGTCCACCGGCGCCCGCTGGCGGCAGATGAACGTGCCGGGCGAGAACGAATACCGCAACAAGGGTGTTGCCTACTGCCCGCACTGTGACGGCCCGCTGTTCAAGGGCAAGCGCGTGGCGGTGATCGGCGGCGGCAACTCCGGCGTGGAAGCGGCCATCGACCTGGCCGGCATCGTCAGCCACGTCACCGTGTTCGAATTCGACAGCAAGCTGCGTGCCGACCAGGTGCTGCAGGCCAAGCTCAACAGCCTGCCCAACGTGAAGGTGATCCTCAACGCACAGACCACCGAAGTGCTGGGCGACGGCCAGAAGGTCAACGGCTTGGTCTACACCGACCGCGTCGGTGGCGATTCGCACCGGGTCGAGCTGGAAGGCATCTTCGTGCAGATCGGCCTGCTGCCGAACACCGAGTGGCTGCGTGGCACGGTGGAGCTCAGCGGTCGCGGCGAGATCATCATCGATGATCGCGGCCAGACCAATGTGCCGGGCGTGTTTGCCGCCGGTGACTGCACCACGGTGCCGTACAAGCAGATCATCATCGCGATGGGCGCCGGTTCGACCGCCGCACTCAGCGCCTTCGATCATCTGATCCGTACGCCGGTGCTGCAGCCTGCAGCGGTAGAGACCGAAACCGCCTGATGCTCAAAGCCCCTCTCCCGTTGGGGTGAGAGGGGCAGTTTGCGAACCACCGGTTCGCTGCCCCACGAACGCCCCGCGTCAGCGCGGGGCCGGGGCGCGAAGCGGGGGTTGGGGTGAGGGTAGAACCTTCTGCAATCCTGGAAAACATGGGCTTCGCCCAACCCTCATCCGCCCCTTCGGGGCATCCCCCCCTTCGCGGGGACAGGCTCTTCTCCCGCAGGGAGAAGGAAACACCCGGGAGCCCGACATGAACCTTCGTGACCTGAAATACCTTGTGGCGCTGGCCGAGCACAAGCACTTCGGCCGTGCCGCTGCGGCCAGCTTCGTCAGCCAGCCCACCCTGTCCACCCAGATCAAGAAGCTGGAAGAAGAACTGGGCGTGCCGCTGGTGGAGCGTGCCCCGCGCAAAGTGATGCTGACCCCGGCCGGCCGCGAAGCCGCCGCGCGTGCGCGCAGCATCGTGGCCGAAGTAGAGCAGATGAAGGAAGCCGCACGCCGCGCCCGCGACCCGGAAGCCGGCACCGTGCGTCTGGGAATTTTCCCGACCTTGGGCCCGTATCTGTTGCCACATGTAGTACCGGCGATCCGCCAGCGCTTCCCGCAACTGGAGATGCTGCTGGTCGAGGAAAAGAGCGATGTGTTGCTGGCGCAGCTGCGCAACGGCCAGCTCGATGCCGCAATACTTGCGCTGCCAATCGCCGACGAGCAGCTGCACACCGAATTCCTGTTCGAGGAACCCTTCGTGCTGGCTGCGCCAGAAGGCCATCCACTGACCAGCCACGCCTCTTTGACGCTGGATGACTTGTCCGATCAGCGCTTGTTGCTGTTGCAGGACGGCCATTGCCTGCGCGATCAGGCACTGGATGTCTGCCATATGGCCGGCGCGCTGGAGAAATCCGAATTCCAGGCCACCAGCCTGGAGACTCTGCGGCAGATGGTGGCGGCGAACGTGGGCGTCACCCTGCTGCCGATGTTGGCAGTGAAGCCGCCAGTAGCGCGCTCGGAGAACGTGCGGTTGATCCCGTTTGCGGGCAATCCGCAACCGAGCCGCAGGATCGGCATGGTCTGGCGCCGCAGCTCGGCGATGGGCGCGTTCCTTGAACAGTTCTCGCAGTTGTTCAAGCAGCTGCCGGCGGGATTGTTGGAGACGCCGGCGGAGGCTGCTCGGGTTCAGGCTTAAAAGCTGCCCCCTCCCCGGCCCTCCCTGAGCTGCGCGCAAGGGAGGGGGCAAGACTTGGCTCCCTCCCTTGCGCCGCTGGCGGAGGGGAGGGTTGGGGAAGGGGCAGTTTTTGCCCCCAAAACCTGAATACCCCCCTCCCCCACATTGCATCCGGGCCGCACCGGCCCCATGATCTTCACAGGGTCGCCTACGGCCCGTTTCACCAGCACAATAGAAATCCGGGCGGCGCCGACAAAGCGTCGCCTTTTGCTTGCTCTTCAATCAGATAAGGAATTCCCATGACCAGCCACAGCGGTCTGCCACCATCCATCGTTGTTTCCACCCGTGACATGGCCCGTCTTGAGGCCCTGCTGGACTCCCCGGCGCTGAGCCGGCACCCGGCCGCTGTTGCCCTTGCGCAGGAACTTGAGCGCGCGCAGGTGCTGCCGCCGGAAGAAATCCCCGAAGGCATCGTCACCATGCACTCCCGCGTGGACTGCGAAGACGAACTGCACAACGAAAAACATTCCCTGACTCTGGTCTATCCGCACGAAGCGGACTTCGACAAGGGCCGCGTGTCCGTGCTGGCACCGGTCGGCAGCGCCCTGCTGGGCTTGTCGGTTGGCCAGACCATCGACTGGACCGCACCGGGCGGCCGCAAGCTGCGCCTGCGCGTCACCGCCGTTCACTACCAGCCCGAAGCGGCTGGCGATTTCCACCGCTGAGCGCACTGCGCCGCACCTGCAACAGGAAACCATGATGTCCCAGGCCCCCTCCAAGCTCGCCCAACTGCGTGAACTGTCCGTCGTCGTCGCCGATACCGGTGATTACGACGCCATCAAGCGCCTGCGCCCGGTCGACTGCACCACCAACCCGACCCTGGTGAAAAAAGCCCTCGACCTGCCGGTCTACGCCGGCCTGATCGAACGCGAGCTGCAGTGGGGCCGGGCTCAAAGCGGTGACAAGCAGGCCATCGCCAATGCCGTGGTCGATCGTTTGACCGTCGGCGTCGGCACCATGCTGGCCGAGCTGGTGCCGGGTCGCGTTTCCACCGAGGTGGACGCCGACCAGGCGCACAACACCGCCGCGACGATTGCCAAGGCGCGCGAGTTCATCGCCATGTACGAAGCGGCCGGCGTGCCGCGCAGCAAGGTGCTGATCAAGATCGCCGCCACCTGGGCCGGCGTGGAAGCCGCGCGCGTGCTGCAGGCCGAAGGCATCGACTGCAACCTGACCCTGATCTTCAACCCGACCCAGGCCCTGGCCTGTTCGGAAGCCGGTGCCTTCCTGATCTCGCCATTCGTCGGTCGCATCCTGGACTGGTACGTGGCCAACGGCCAGACCCCGGCCAACATCGACGAAGACCCGGGCGTGAAGTTCGTGCGCGGCGTGTTTGCCGAGTTCAAGCGCCGTGGTTCCAACACCGTTGTCATGGGTGCCTCGTTCCGTTCGACTGCGCAGATTGAAGCGTTGGCTGGCTGTGATCGTTTGACGATCTCTCCGGATCTGCTGGAGAAGCTGGATGCTGACTTCGGCGAGCTGCCGCGCAAGCTGATTGCTGGCGCTGCTGAAGCAGTGAACGTCGCTGCGATCGATGAAGCCAAGTTCGATGCGGATATGGCGGCTGATCCGATGGCCACCGAGAAGTTGGCTACTGGTATTGATGCGTTTGCCAAGGATCTGCAGACCTTGCGTTTGCGGATTGCGGATGAGTTGGGCGGCTGAGCGGAGCCCGACGACAAACGCGATGCTTGATGCATCCCTTCTCCCGCGAGCGGGAGAAGGTGCCCCGAAGGGGCGGATGAGGGGAAGCTTTTAAAGCTTTTGCTCCACGTGCTTTCAGAGCGCCCTCACCCCAACCCCTCTCCCGCATGCGGGAGAGGGGCTTAAGCAAAAGCTAGAACACTCCCAGTTCCAGCCCTGCTGCGAGCAGCGCGCCCAGCTCGCGGCCTCGCGCCAGCTGCACATCAGGCAGCTTCTTCTCAGCAACAATCGCCTCCGCCGTCTGTGCCTGCGTACACACCAGCACCGGCTCGGTCACCTCTTTCAAACGCAAGCCCAAAGCCACGCGCCGCAACTGCGTAATCGTCGGCTGGCCATCCGAGCCCGCACACACCAGCAGTGCATACGGCTTGCCCTCGCAGCGCCCCAATAGCGGGTAATAACTGCGATCAAAGAAATCCTTCATCGCCCCGCTCATCGAGGCCAATGTCTCCGGCGTGGCGAACACCACCGCATCGGCGGCAAGCACATCGTCGGCACCCGCATCTGCGGCGCGCAAGGCAATCACCTGCACCGCACCGCCGGTACTCGCGCGTGCACCCTCCACCAATGCTTCCACCATCGCCGCAGTAGCGCCGGTGAAGCTGTGCCACACCACCAGTAAACGACGCGGTGTGGCACTCACTGCTCAGACATCCAGGCCAATCGGGCAGCTCACACCGGTACCGCCGATGCCGCAATAACCATTGGGATTTTTGGCCAGATACTGCTGGTGGTAATCCTCGGCGTAATAGAACGGCGGTGCCGGGAACACGATCTCGGTGGTGATCTCGCCGAAACCAGAAGCAGTCAGCTGTTGCTGGTAGGCATCACGGCTGGCAATCGCCGCGTCGTACTGTTCCTGCGTGTGGCAGTAGATCGCCGAGCGGTACTGGGTGCCGGTGTCGTTGCCCTGACGCATGCCCTGAGTGGGATTGTGGTTCTCCCAGAAGGTGCGCAGCACCGTCTCCAGCGTGACCTGTGCCGGATCAAATACCACCCGCACCACTTCGGTGTGGCCGGTAAGCCCGGAACAGGCCTCTTCGTAGGTCGGGTTCGGGGTGACGCCGCCCTGATAGCCCACCGCCGTGGTCACCACGCCCGGCAGCTGCCAGAACTTGCGCTCGGCGCCCCAGAAACAGCCCAGGCCCACGTCGAGCACCTGCAGGCCGTCGAAATCGGCCTGCAAGGGCTGGCCTTTGACGAAATGCTGGTTGTGCAGCGGCAGCGGCGTGTCCCGCCCCGGCAGTGCTTCCTCCGGGCGCGGCAGGCGCTGCTTGAACGCGCCGATACCCAGTATTCCCTGGCCGATTCCCAACATGTCAGCTCCTCAGGCCGGGAGGAATCCCGGCGCTTCATCGTCATCCGAGATGGGGTCGGCGGGGCCGTCGTCCAAGCCCAGCGCAGCGACGATGTCCTCGGCTTCAGGCTTGGCCGAATCGGGTACGCAGACCCGCAGCAGGCCAAACAGGGGCAGTTCACCACCCGCACCCAGCAAAGACTCGCCGAACACGAAGGCCGGGATGCCGGCATCCTCCAGCGCATGCTTGACCAGATGCGCGTCGAACAGATTATTGCTCTGGTAGATCAGCTGCATTTGATTCTCCGTTCAAACCGGCTGGCACAGGTCATCAGTGGCCGCGACGTGCTCGCTTTCCGCCGCACCGGCCTGGCGCCACTCGCACAGTGCCGGCAGCGCCAACAGCGCCTGCAGGTACTCACCGGCAACGCCTTCCGCGGCCACGCCATAGCCGTCGAAGCGTACCGCCACCGGCGCGAACATCGCATCGACAATGCCGAACTGGCCAAACAGGAACGCCCCGCCCGCGCCGTACTGGCGGCGCAGCTCGCTCCACAGCGCGCGGATGCGGTTGATGTCGGCTTGGGCGGCGGCATCCCAGCGGTAGCCGTCCGGCTGGCGGCGGCTGTTCATCGGCAGCTGGCTGCGCAACCCGGTGAAACCTGAATGCATTTCCGCCGCGGCAGCCCGCGCCACGGCGCGTTGGGCCAGATCGGCCGGCCAGCCGCGTCCGCCCAGCCAGCGCTCGTTGGCGTACTCGCAGATGGCCAGAGAATCCCAGACCTGCAGCGCGCCATCACGCAGCGCCGGCACCTTGCCGGTCGGCGAATATTGCAGCACTTCGCTGGCAAAACCCGGCGTATCCAGGGCCAACCGTACTTCGTCGAACTCCACCCCGAAATGGCGCAGCAGCAGCCACGGGCGCAGCGACCAGGACGAGTAGTTCTTGTTGCCTATCACCAGAACGGGGCGGTCCATCAGTGGCAATCCACGGGGCGGGAGGCCCCAGCATAGCTCCGTCCCGGCAGCCAACGCCCGGCTCGGCTAAACTTGCGGTTTACTTCAATACACTGCGTCCCCCCCATGTCCGAGAACACGCCTGCTGTCGCTGCCACGCCGGAAAACGCTCCCGCCGAAAAGCGCGCCGCTGATGCCTTGGCATCAGAGAAAAGGGACTTTATCCGTCAGATCGTCCGTGAGGACCTGTCCAGCGGCAAGCACACGGCCATCAAGACCCGCTTCCCGCCCGAGCCCAATGGCTACCTGCACATCGGCCATGCCAAGTCGATCTGCCTGAACTTCGGCATCGCCGGTGAGTTCGGCGGCGTCTGCAACCTGCGCTTCGATGACACCAACCCGGCCAAGGAAGACCCGGAATACGTGCAGGCCATCCAGGACGACGTGCGCTGGCTGGGCTTCGAGTGGAACGAGCTGCGCCACGCCTCGGATTACTTCGACGCCTATTACCTGGCCGCGCAGAAGCTGATCCGCGACGGCAAGGCCTATGTCTGCGACCTGTCGGCCGAGGAAGTACGCGCCTACCGCGGTTCGCTGACCGAGCCGGGCCGTCCTTCGCCGTACCGCGAGCGCAGCGTCGAGGAAAACCTGGACCTGTTCGCGCGCATGCGCGCCGGTGAGTTCGCCGATGGCGCCCGCACCGTGCGCGCCAAGATCGACATGGCCAGCGGCAACATCAACCTGCGCGACCCGGCGATCTACCGCATCAAGCACGTCGAGCACCAGAACACCGGCAATGCCTGGCCGATCTACCCGATGTATGACTTCGCGCATGCACTGGGCGACTCGCTGGAAGGCATCACCCACTCGCTGTGCACGCTGGAATTCGAAGACCACCGCCCGTTGTACGACTGGTGCGTGGACAACGTCGACTACGCCCACGACAACGCGCTGACCCAGCCGCTGGTCGACAAGGGCCTGCCGCGCGAAGCCGCCAAGCCGCGCCAGATCGAGTTCTCGCGCCTGAACATCAACTACACGGTGATGAGCAAGCGCAAGCTGATGGCGCTGGTCACCGAAAACCTGGTCGATGGCTGGGAAGACCCGCGCATGCCGACCCTGCAGGGCCTGCGTCGTCGTGGTTACACCCCGGCGGCGATGCGCCTGTTCGCCGAACGCGTGGGCATTTCCAAGCAGAACTCGCTGATCGATTTCAGCGTGTTGGAAGGCGCCCTGCGCGAAGACCTGGACAGCGCCGCCGCACGCCGCATGGCGGTGATCGATCCGCTCAAGCTGGTGCTGACCAATCTGCCGGAAGGCCACGAAGAAGCCCTCACCTTCAGCAACCATCCGAAGGACGAAAGCTTCGGCAGCCGCGAAGTGCCGTTCTCGCGCGAGCTGTGGATCGAGCGCGAAGACTTCGCCGAAGTGCCGCCCAAGGGCTGGAAGCGCCTGGTCCCGGGCGGCGAAGTGCGCCTGCGTGGCGCCGGCATCGCCCGCGTCGATGAAGTGATCAAGAACGACGCCGGCGAGATCGTCGAGCTGCGTGGCTGGCTGGACCCGGAATCGCGTCCTGGCATGGAAGGCGCCAACCGCAAGATCAAGGGCACCATCCATTGGGTCAGCGCCCAGCACGCGGTGGAAGCCGAAGTGCGCCTGTACGACCGCCTGTTCTCGGTCGCCAACCCGGACGATGAATCCGAAGGCAAGACCTACCGCGATCACCTGAACCCGGAATCGCGCAAGGTCGTCACCGGCTACGTCGAACCCGCCGCAGCCCTGGCCGCACCGGAACAGAGCTACCAGTTCGAGCGCACCGGCTACTTCGTCGCCGATCGCCGCGACCACACCCCGGCCAAGCCGGTGTTCAACCGCAGCGTGACCCTGCGCGATACCTGGTCGGCCTGATCGGGATGGGTGGGGTTACCGGCTGACAGCCCGGTAACCCCCTGCTCACATGGGACGCGGCTACCATGGCCGCGTGCCCAAGAACAGGATTCGCCATGTTCCGTCTGTCACTGCTGCTCTGCCTGCTGCTTGCGATCACCGCCTGCAGCTCACCGGCCGCGACTGCGCCGGTCACCTCGCAAACGCCCGCGCCAGTCGCTGCCAGCGAACCATCAACACCTGCCAAACCAGCCGCCACGCCCGTCGTGGTCGACAGCAGCTGCAAGGTCGATGCCGATTGCGCGGTGAAAAACGTCGGCAACTGCTGCGGTTACTACCCGGCCTGCGTCAACGTCAACAGCGCCACCGGTCCGGCCGGCGTGCAGGCCAGCTGTCAGGCCAAGGGCATGATGAGTGTCTGCGGCTTCCCGGAGATCCAGGGCTGCAGTTGCGTGCAGGGCAAATGCGCGGCAGCAGGCAGCAGCAACCCGCTGCGCCAGCCAATGACGGAGAACCCAGCGCCAGTGCGCTGAGCGGGCACAAAGCGATCCGACCGTAGCCCGGGTAAGCGCAGCGCACCCGGGGCCGGTGACAGATTGTCTGAAAGATCACTGGATCCCCTTGCTGCGCTTACCCGGGCTACGGTGCTGCGCCAACCGAGGAGCGAGAATCCCGTCCCGCTACGCTGAGCCACACTCAGCGCGGCTTGGGCTCGACGCTGCTGCGCCAGGCATCGAGGAACTGGCGGCGCTTGAGCGCATCCAGATACACGAGCAGCCCCGGCCCAAGCTGGATCGGCCGCCGGTTCTGGCCGGGATCACTGTCACCACCGCCGTTGCGGATGATCGGCATCAGCCGCGCCTCGCGCGACAGCACCTGCTGGCCGCGCGCCGACAACAGGTAGTCGAGAAAACGCTTGGCCTCGGCCGGGTGCGGGCTGTTGCGCGGAATCACCGCCGTACGCAAAACCACCAGGGTGTAATCCTCCGGCTCGACGATGCCCAAGGGCGCGCCGGCATCGATACGCGCCTGCGCGTAGGAACCCAACACGTTGTAGACCAGCGACAGCTTGCCGCTGCTGACCTGGTCCAACAGCACGCCGGTACGCTCCTCGCGCACCACGCCGTTGTCACCCAACGCGCCGAGCAAGGCGCCAGCGATGCTGCCGCGCTGCGCGTCCTGGGTCGCCAGCAGATAGCCGACGCTGCTGCGTTCGATATCGTAGGTGCCGACCTTGCCGCGCAGCGGTGCGCCTTCGGCACGCAGCAGGTCCAGCAGCTGGCGGCGCGTGTGCGGTACTTTTGCCGCGGGCAATGCACGCGTGTTGTAGACCATCGCCACCGGCTCGTAGCTGATGCCGAAGGCTTCATTGCGCCACTTCGCCCAGGAAGGCACGGCTTCGGTCTGCGGCGAACGGTGCGGCAATGCGTGGCCATCGTTGACCAGCTTGGTCTGCAGATCCATGCCACTGGAAATCAGCAGATCAGGCGTGGTCGCGGTGCTGCGGTCGCGCAGGAAACGCGCGTACAGGTCCTGGGTAATGATGTCTTCGTAAACGACTTCCGTACCCGGATGCAGGCGCTGGTAATCGGCGATCACTACCGCGAACACTTCGATATCGGTGGTGCCGTGGATGCGCAGCTGCTCAGTCACAACACCCTGCGCGGGGAAACGCTGTACATCACCCGGCGCAGCGCGCAATGACGGTGCCAGCAGCAGGCCCAGCAACAGGATCAACAAGCGGCTCATGCGGCATGCCTCGGCAGATGGATGGTGGCGACGAGGCCGCCTTCGGGCCGGTTGCTCAGGTCGATGCTGCCACCATGGCTTTCAACCACCCGCTTGACGATGGCCAACCCCAGGCCTGCACCACCGGCAGGCGCGTTTTCACCACGTCCGAAGCGTTCGAACACGCGCTCGGCATCGGCGGCGCTGATGCCGGGGCCGTGGTCAGCGATGGTCAATACCGCCTGCGTGTCCTGCACGGTCAAGGCGATCTGCAAAGGACCGTCGCCGCCGTATTTCATCGCGTTGTCGATCAGGTTCTTGATCGCCTCGCGCAACAGCAGGGCGTCGCCGTTGACCTGCACCGCGCCGGTAGTGATCGCCAGCTGCACGCGTGGTGCCGGCCCTGCCTGCGGCAAGGCTTCATGCAAGGCCTGATGCACCGTTTCAGCCAGATCCAGTGGCGCGAAGCGCTGCAGGTTGGAGCGATGGATGACACTGGCATCGCTGAGCAACTGGTTGAGCAGGCGGCTCATATGGGTGGCGTTGCGCTCGATCGCACGCAGGCTGCGCTGCATGTCCTCGGGCTCTTCTTCGTCCAAGGCCAGCTGCGCCTGCGCGCGTAATGCTGCCAGCGGTGTGCGCATCTGATGTGCGGCTTCGGCCATGAATGCACGCAGGGTTTCGTTGCTGCTGGACAGGCGTTCCATGAAGCGGTTCAAGGCGCCAACCATCTGGTTCATCTCGCGCGGCACGCGCGTATCCAGCGGCTTAAGATCGGACGGCTCGCGCCGCGACAGTTCGCGCTCCAGCCGCACAAGAGGACGGAACGCGCGGTGCACGCCGAATGCCACCAATCCCAGCAACAAGGCCGACAACACGCCGATGGCGATCAGCGCGCGGTTGACCATTTCCTGCGCCAAGGCAGCGCGCGCACGCCGGGTCTGGCCCACCTGCACCTGCACTTCGCCCTGCGCGGACGCAGCAGCAAAGCTGCGTTTGACCACCACGAAGCGCACGATTTCGCCGCTGTACTCGGCATCGAACAACTGTGGCTGGCTGCCGGTCTTGCGCGGTGCGAGAGGTAGATCCTCATAACCGGTGATGGTCAGGCCACGGCTATCAGCAACCCGGTAGAACACCCGGTCTTCCTCGGCCATCGACAACAGGTCCAAGGCCGCATATGGCAGATCCACCTGCCATTGGCCATCAACCAGCGCTACCGAATCGGCGATGGACAGCGCCGAAGACACCAACAGGTGATCGTAGGAACGGTTTGCAGCACGTTGCCCGTAGTCACGCGCGGCAAACAACAGCGCCACCGCAAATACCGCCAACAACGCGCCCAGATACAGCATCAAGGTGCGCCGCAAAGAACCGGAAGTGCGGACCTCAGCCGTCGCCATCAGTAGCGCCGTCGTTGGCTTCCAGCATGTAGCCCACACCACGCACGGTGGTGATGCGCAATGGTGCGGCCACCAGTTTCTTGCGCAGCCGCCCGATATACAGCTCGATGGCATTGGGCCCGGCTTCGTCGTCGAAACCGAACAAGCCTTTGCCAATTTCGTCCTTGCCGACAACCTGTCCGATTCGGCCGACCAGGATCTCCAGCAGGCGGAACTCACGGTTCGGCAGCTCGATCACTTCGCCATCCATGCTGACCCGGTGCGCGGCATTGTCGAACTGGAAACCGCCGATCTGCACCACTTCGCTGGCCTGGCCACGACCACGTCGCAGCAGCACCCGGCAACGGGCTTCGAATTCGCGGAAATCGAAGGGCTTGCCCAGATAGTCGTCAGCGCCCACATCCAGCGCTTGGACGCGATCTTCGATGCCATCGCGTGCGGTCAGCATCAGCACCGGCGTGCTGTCACCGCGCTCGCGCATGCCTGCCAGCACGCGCAGGCCATCGAGCTTGGGCAGGCCGATATCCAGCACCACCAGATCGAAGCTCTGGTAGCGCAGCACGCTGGCCGCGCCCATGCCATCGGCCTGCCAATCCACCGCATGGCCGTTGCGGCGCATGCGACGGATGATGGCATCGGCCAGGTCCGCATTGTCTTCAACCAGCAGCAGGCGCATCGCAGGGGAATGTGGCAGGAAGGCGCGAATGCTAACGCGGAAGCCGCGAAGACGCAGTTCCGGCGCACATTGCTGCGCCGCACAAACCCCTGACAGGCGGATGACAGCTAGTCCCCTCCAGACTGCGCCCACGCACCAGCAGGTGCCCATAGTTTGCCGCGCGCCTGGCGCGCACCTGGGAGGGTTTGTGGAACTGAGTGTTTTCCAAAAGCGCAGCCTCGCTGCCGCGGTCCTGCTGAGCCTGTGTGCTCCAGCGCTGGCCGCAGAAGACGAAGGCCCGGTCACGGCCACCATCGGCGGCCGCCTGCATCTGGATTTCGCCAGCTTCGACAACGACCATCGCGGCAACCCGAACAAGGACGACACCGAGATCCGTCGCGCCTGGCTGGATGTCTCCGGCAAGTTCTTCGTGGTCGACTACAAGCTGGAAGCCGATTTCTCCGGTGACCGCCCGGAAGCCAAGGACGTCTACGTCAGCCGCAGCTTCGGCGATGCCGGCAAGCTGACGGTGGGCCAGTTCAAGCAGTACTACTCGCTGGACGACCGTACCGGCTCCAATTACGGCAGCTTCCTGGAGCGCGGCAACGCCGGCACCAGCCTGGCCCCGCTGTACCGCCTTGGCGCCTCGTGGCAGGCCAACCCGGGTGATATGACCTGGGCGGCAAGCGTCTACAGCCTGGAAAGCATCGATGCCTGGCAGGTAAAGGGCCGCGCTGCGGGTGGCCGTGTCACCTGGGCGCCGAGCCCGTCCGCTGGCGATGTGCTGCACCTGGGCGTGTCGCTGGCCCGCGAGGCCTATGACAACCCCGGCGTGAACGGCGTGCCGGCGCTGCGCATTCGTCCGCGCCCGGCCGGCCATCTGTCCGATGAAAGCCGTCTGACGATGGTCGACTTCTCGGCCGGCCGCGATACCGACGTCAACAAGTGGTCGCTGGAATACGCGCAGGTGCGCGGCCCGCTGTCATGGCAGGGCGAATTCAGCGGCGCCACCTTCGACGACGGCGCCCAACGCGGAGAGGTGATGGCCGCCTACGGCATGCTCAGCTGGTTCGTCACCGGCGAGTCGCGCAGCTACGACCGCAAGACCGGCCGCTTCGCCCGCATCAAGGACATCCGCCACAAGCCTGGCGCGTTTGAAGTCGCGCTGCGCTATGACCAGATGCGCGGCAACCAGCACCTTGATGGCCAGCCCGACCTGCGCAACGGCAGCACCGAGGCCTGGACCCTGGCCGGCAACTGGTACCTGCGCGACAACCTGCGTTTCATGCTCAACCTGATTGAAAGCCGCAACCGCAACCGCCTGACCGATACCACTGTGGACCACACCCGCGCGGTCACCGGCCGCCTGCAGTTCGATTTCTAAACACCTCTTCCCCGTCCTGTCTCTACTAGGAGTCTGCAGATGATGCTGACCATCCTCGGCTTCGGCATGGTCCTGACGTTCATGTATCTCATCATGAGCAAACGACTGTCGCCGCTGGTCGCCCTGATTACCGTACCCATCGTCTTCGCCCTGATCGGCGGCTTCGGTGCCGGCCTCGATGAAATGATGCTCGACGGCATCAAGAAGATCGCACCGACCGGCGTGATGCTGATGTTTGCCATCCTCTACTTCGGGGTGATGATCGACGCCGGCCTGTTCGACCCGCTGGTGCGCATCATCCTGCGCATCGTCAAGGGCGATCCGCTCAAGATCGTGATGGGCACCGCCGTGCTGGCGATGCTGATCTCGCTCGATGGCGATGGCTCCACCACCTACATGATCACCGTGTCGGCGATGCTGCCGCTGTACCGCCGGCTGGGCATGAACGCGCTGAGCATGACCTGCGTGACCATCCTCGCTGGCGGCGTGATGAACCTCACCCCGTGGGGCGGCCCGACCGCGCGTGCAGCCACTGCGCTGCATGTGGATCCGGCCGATGTGTTCGTGCCGCTGATTCCGGCGATGGTGCTGGCCTGCGCCGGCATCCTCGCGCTGGCCTGGTACCTGGGCATGAAGGAACGCCGTCGTCTTGGTGTGGTCGCCCTGCCGCAGGGTGGTTCGTGGATGGACGCCAGCGTCTCCGACGACAGCGATGCGCTGCCGACCGTGGAAGACGCCGAAGACACCAAGCGGCCGAAGCTGCTGTGGGTCAACTTCGCCCTGACCCTGGCACTGATGGCGGCGTTGGTGATCGGCCTGCTGCCGATGCCGATCCTGTTCATGGTCGGCTTCGCCATCGCGCTGGTGATCAACTACCCGAACCTGGCCGAGCAGCGCCGCCGCGTGGTCAACCATGCAGGCAACGTGCTGTCGGTGGTGTCACTGATCTTCGCTGCGGGCATCTTCACCGGCATCCTGTCCAACACCGGCATGGTCGAAGCGATGTCGCGCGGCTTCCTGTCGGTGATTCCGGAAGCCTGGGGCCCGTACCTGGCGGTGATCACTGCGGTGGCATCGATGCCCTTCACCTTCTTCATGTCCAACGACGCGTTCTATTTCGGCGTGCTGCCGATCCTGTCCGAAGCGGCAGGTCACTACGGCATCACTCCAGTGGAAATGGCGCGTGCTTCGCTGGCCGGGCAGCCGGTGCATCTGTTGAGCCCGCTGGTGCCATCGACCTATCTGCTGGTTGGCTTGGCCAAGGTGGATTTCGCAGACCACCAGAAGTTCACCCTGAAGTGGGCGGTGCTCATTTCGATGATCCTGATGGCCGGCAGCCTGCTGTTCGCCCTGTATCCACTGGCCGCCTGAGCGGCACCTACATGACGCATTGGAGAGCACCATGACGCTACGTATCGCTTACGTCACCAGTGGCATGGGCAGTGTAGGCACTGCCATCTGCCAGACCCTTGCCCGCGCCGGCCACACGGTGGTGGCAGGCTGCGCGCCGGATTCACCGCGCAAGGCCAACTGGATCCGCGAACAGCGCGAACTCGGCTTTGATTTCATCGTGTCCGAAGGCAATGCCGCCGATTGGGACTCCACCGCAGCTGCCTTTGCCAAGGTGCGCGCGGAAGTGGGCGAAGTGGATGTACTGGTCAACAACTCCGGTGGCAGCCGCGACATGCTGTTCCGGCAGATGAGCA
Organism: Stenotrophomonas sp. STEN083; assembly: GCF_056759195.1. NCBI lineage: Bacteria > Pseudomonadati > Pseudomonadota > Gammaproteobacteria > Lysobacterales > Lysobacteraceae > Stenotrophomonas > Stenotrophomonas sp. STEN083. Next base: position 20,316 of record NZ_JBRRCU010000064.1, read on the forward strand.
CCGAGGACTGGAACGCGGTGATCGCCTCCAACCTCAACACCTTGTTCAACCTGAGCAAACAGGTGGTTGATGGCATGACCAACCAGAACTGGGGCCGCATCATCAATATCGGCTCGGTCAGTGCGCAGAAGGGCCAGATCGGCCAGGTCAACTACGCAACGGCCAAGGCTGCGATGCACGGTTTCAGTCGTGCGCTTGCAGCGGAGGTTGCCGCGCGCGGCGTCACCGTCAACACCATTTCGCCGGGCTATATCGCCAGCCAGGCGATCAGCAGCTTTCCGCCCGATGTGTTGGACCGGCTTGCGGCCTCGGTACCGATCCGCCGCCTTGGCAAGCCAGAGGAAGTGGCCGCGCTGTGTGCGTGGCTGGCCAGTGATGATGCGGCCTATGTCACCGGTGCTGACTATCCGGTCAACGGTGGCCTGTACATGGGTTGATCTTGCGACCATGCATGCAACAACCAACGCCGCGCTTTGTCGCGGCGTTTTCGTTTGGAAGCCTGTGCACCATTGCTGTCGAACGTCCGGTATTTCATATCGACTGCGTCGCACTTCTGCTCGCATCTGTACGCAGAACACCGTGAAACAGCAATGTTTCGCGTCTGCGTAAACGAGCTTTAACAATCGTTCGACAGGCTCCTTGGACCGGCGTACACGCCGGCCTTTCCATGGACCCGGTAGACAATGAATCTCCAACGCCTCAGCTTCGCCATCACCCTCGCCCTGTGCACAAACCACGCCTTCGCCGAAGCCGCTGCAGACAGCGGCGCCTCCGCGCAGACACTGGATACCATCTCGGTGATCGGCCAAGGCCAGACCCGCCAGGTGCAGCGCATCGGCGAGGTCGACAAACAGGTGTTGCCGCCGGGTAGCAGCGGCCAGAAGATTCTTGATCGTCTGCCCGGTGTTTCCGTGCAGTCCAACGACGCCTTCGGTGCCAACGAAGAATCGCAGACCATCAGCCTGCGCGGTTTCGACAAGACCCGCCTGGGATATACGCTCGATGGCATCCCGCTCGGCGACAACAGCTATGGCAACTACAACGGCTTGAGCATCGCCCGCGCCATCATTGCCGAGAACCTTGGCGGCGCCGAGTTGTCGCAGGGCATCGGCTCGCTGGGTGTGGCTTCGACCAGCAACCTCGGTGGCGCCATCCAGTACTTCTCGCAGGACCCTTCAACGGTGTTCGGCGGCCGCGCCAGTGTCACCGTCGGCGATGACAACCAGCGTCGCGGCTACCTGCGCGTGGATACCGGCGATCTGAATGGCTTCTCGGCCTATGTTTCCGGCGTGCATCAGGATGCCGACATGTGGGCCGCACCGTACCAGAACCAGACCACCCGCCAGTTCAACGCCAAGGCGGTGTGGAACGTTGGCGATCATCGCTTTGGCGCCTTTGTCGCCACCTCGCGGGCAAGCCAGGCCAACTACGCCTACCTGTCCAAGAGCATGCTGCAGCGCGGGCTGGGCTATGACTGGAACATCTACGCGCCAGATTGGGATCGCGCGGTCGCCGCAGCCTACTGCGCACCGGGCACTTTCGATGCGGATCGCTGCGCCTTCAGTGGTGGCGTCAACAGCATCGACGATGCTTATTACCAGAGCCGCGCATTGCGCGATGACAATCTGTATTCGCTCGACGCCAGCCTGCATCTCGGCGACGAACTCAACCTCAAGCTGCTCGCCTATCACCATGACAATCGTGGCCAAGGCCACTGGTGGGCACCGGGCCAGCCCTCGCATCCGGGCACCGACCGCATGCTGCCGATCTCGATCCGCAGCACCAACTACACCATTGATCGCCAGGGTTTGACCGCTGCGCTGTCGTGGACTGTTGGCATCCATGAGCTGGAAGCCGGCCTGTGGTTCGAGCAGAACGACCACAACGTCGAGCGCAACTTCTACTACATCGACGGCCCGTTCCTCGACGACACCTACCTCAAGAACCCGGACCGTCGTCTGTTCGACCAGGACTTCGACATCCGCACGCGGCAGTTCTACGTGCAGGACCGCATGCGCTTCCTCGACCAGCGCCTGACCGTGGATATCGGCATCAAGAGCCCGAACACCCGCATGCGTGCAACCGCCAAACCCGGCACCGAGCAGAAGCTCGCGTCGGGCACGCTCACCGCCAAGGAATCACTGCTGCCGCAGTTGGGTGTCGGCTTCAAACTCAATGCCAACAACGAGCTGTTCGCCTCGTATGCCGAGAACATCGCCGCCTTCGTCGGTGGTGGCAGCGGCGGCCCGCTGCAGGTCTCGCCCGAATCCTTTGCCGCCAGCGCGGGACTGGAACCGGAGAAGTCCAAGACCTTCGAGGCCGGCTTCCGCACGTTCGGAAGCAAGTATCAGGCCTCGCTGGCTGCGTACCACGTGATGTTCGACAACCGCCTGCTCTCGCTCAATCCCTGCACCAGCATTGAAGTGGGCACGCGACCGGAGTGCATCACCCGCTTCATCAACGTCGGCTCGGTGAAGAGCCAGGGCGCGGAACTGACTTTCATCCTCAAGCCTGTCGACGGCCTGCAGTGGTACAACGCGCTGTCCTGGAACAAGACCACCTACGAGGACGACTATGTCTCCGGCGGTGCGATCGTTCCAGTCGCCGGCAAGATCACCGTCGACACCCCGCAGCGCATGGCCTCCAGCGAACTGAGCTGGAACCGTGACGGCTGGTTCGCCAGCCTGCGCGGCAAGTACACCGGCAAGCGCTACTACACCTATACCAACGACCAGTCGGTACCGGGCGTGACCACCTTCGATGCCGGCGGCGGTTACAGCTTCGGACCCGGTCTGGGCCTGCAGAACGTCAAGGTGTCCTTGAACGTCACCAACCTGACCAACAAGCGTTACGCCGGCCAGCTCAGCTCGTTCGCCCCGACCGACCCCACCGGCACCCGCTATTCCATCCACGCCAGCGCCCCGCGGCAGATCTTCATGACGGTGGGCGCGGAGTTCTAAGCGCTTGCCCCCTCCCTTTGGCCAAAGGCCAAGGGGAGGGTTGGGGAGGGGTGCTTTTCGCGTCAACCGCAAACCCCAAAGCAAAAGCCAACCCCTCCCCAGCCCTCCCCTTCGCTGCGCGAAAGGGAGGGGGCTGAACCCGGCTCCGCTACAGATCATTACCTACCGGCCCCCCACACCTGAACAACCCAAGCCAGCAAGTCCGCCCCAGCGCCCCAGTCCGCTAAACTGGCCGCCGTTTTTTGCCACAACGCCGGTCATCATCATGCTGCACGCCCAGGTTCACCTCACCCTCCCCGTCTGGATCCACGACGCCGTCGACTGCGACCGCGCCTATACCAGCGATGCGGACAAGGTAGCGCTGGCCATCGAGCTGTCGCGGCTGAACGTTGAACACGCCAGTGGCGGCCCGTTTGGTGCGGTGGTATTCGGCCCCGACCACAAGGTGATCGCCGCCGCGGTGAATCGCGTGGTGCCGCATGCCACCTCGTTGGCACATGCCGAAAACATGGCCTATATGCTGGCCCAGCAGAAGCTCAACACCCCGCGCCTGAACGCGCTGCTGTCGCCGATCACCCTGGCTACGTCCTCACAGCCCTGCTGCCAGTGCTACGGCGCCACCGTCTGGGCCGGCATCGACCGCCTGCTGATCGGCGCCTGCGCCGCCGACGTGGAAGAACTCACCCCGTTCGACGAAGGCCCGCTGCCGGCCGATTGGGCAGGTGAGCTGAACAAGCGCGGCATCGAGGTCGTGCAAGGCATCAACCGCGACGACGCCCGCGCCGTGCTGCACAGCTACGGCAAGAACGACGGCGCACGCTACTGATACTCAAAGCCCCTCTCCCGCCTGCGGGAGAGGGCTTGGGGTGAGGGTCCGGCAGGCCGCAGGATACGAACTGCACAAGGCTTCACCGACCCTCATCCGCCCCTACTGGGCACCTTCTCCCGGCGGGAGAAGGAGAAGCCCACCCGCTCCACACCAAGGATTTCCATGACCGGCCTGCTCTGCTACTGCCGCCAAGGCTTTGAACCGGAACTGGCCGGCGAATTGAACGACCGTGCAGGCCATGCCGGCATTGCCGGTTACGCCCGCACCCAACGCAACGATGGCTACGTGGTGTTCGTCACCGATGAGGCCGAAGCGCTGGACCAGCGCCTGCCCTGGCGCGAGCTGATCTTCGCCCGCCAGAAGCTGCGGATTCTCGCCGAGCTGCCACAGCTCGATGCCACGGATCGCATCACCCCGATCATTGCCGCGCTGGAAGGCCAGCAACGGTTTGGTGATCTGTGGGTCGAGCATCCCGATTCGGACGCCGGCAAACCGCTGGCTGGCCTGGCCCGCGCCTTCGGCAATGCGTTGCGCCCGGCGCTGCGCAAAGGCGGCCTGCTCACCGACAAACCCAACGGCAAGCTGCCGCGCCTGCATGTGGTGTTCGTCGATGGCACGCATGCCTTCGTCTGCGTCTCCGATACCCGCGACAGCGCACCGTGGCTGCTGGGCATTCCGCGCTTGAAGCTGCTACCGGATGCGCCCTCTCGCTCGGCCTTGAAGCTGGAAGAAGCCTTCATGACCCTGCTTACGCCGGAAGAACGCGAAGCGCTGGTGGTGCCGGGCATGCGCGCAGCTGACCTGGGCGCTGCACCCGGCGGCTGGACCTGGGTGCTGACCCGTCAGCACCTGCGCGTGAACAGCATCGACAACGGCCCGCTGCGCCAGCATGTATTGGATACCGGTCTGGTCGAACACCTGCGCGCCGATGGCTTCCATTGGCAGCCGGAAACCCCGCTGGACTGGATGGTCTGCGACATGGTCGAACAGCCACGCCGCGTTTCCGAGCGTATGGGCACCTGGCTGCGCGAAGGCTGGTGCAAACACGCCATCTTCAACCTGAAGCTGCCGATGAAGAAGCGCTGGGATGAAACGCGCCTGTGTCTGGATCTGTTCGCCGAAAAGGCTGACAAGCCACTGACCATCCGCGCCAAGCAGCTGTATCACGACCGCGAGGAAATCACGGTATTCGTGACCCCAAGAGCCAAGGGCCTTTGATTGCAGCCCCTCTCCTGCGAAGCGGGAGAGGGGTTGGGGTGAGGGCCGCCTTTGCCTGTGCTTCCGGCCGGAAAATTCCCTGTAGTGGGGGGGCCGCCCCGGGCGGAGGCCCCGCCCGCAACCCCCCCGCCAGCCCAGGCCGCGCCGCACCAGCCACCCCCACCCAAGAGAAAACCGCCGCCCCCCCCAACCC
>NZ_JBRRCU010000065.1:0-24609 GCF_056759195.1 Stenotrophomonas sp. STEN083
GGTCCTGGGAAAGCCCCTGCCGAGCATGGCTCGGCACTACATGCGGATTTGGTCCTGGGAAAGCCCCTGCCGAGCATGGCTCGGCACTACATGCGGATTTGGTCCTGGGAAGGCCCCTGCCGAGCATGGCTCGGCACTACATCAACAAAAACGGAGCGCTTTCGCGCTCCGTTTTCTGTATCAGCAACTACCCCGCAACTGCAATCAGATGCGGCTGGCGATGGCCTGGGCGAAGCCCATGGTGGTGCCAGTGCCGCCGAGGTCGCCGGTCAGCGAATCCTTGGCTTCCATCGTGGCAACGATGGCCTTGCGCAGGCGCTCGGCGTTTTCCGGCTGGCCGACATGGTCCAGCATCTGTGCAGCGCCCAGCAGCAGCGCGACCGGATTGGCCTTGCCCTGGCCGGCGATGTCCGGTGCGGTGCCGTGCACGGCTTCGAAGATGGCCGCGTCAACGCCGATGTTGGCACCCGGGGCCAGGCCCAGGCCGCCGACCAGACCAGCACACAGGTCGGAGATGATGTCGCCGAACAGGTTGGTGGTGACGATGATGTCGAACTGCTCCGGACGCATCACCAGCTGCATGCAGGCGTTGTCGACGATCATTTCCTGGAACTCGATTTCCGGGTACTTGGCGGCGACTTCGCGCGCCACGTCCAGGAACAGGCCCGAGGTCGACTTGATGATGTTGGCCTTGTGCACGGCGGTGACCTTCTTGCGGCCGGTGCTCTTGGCCAGCTCGAAGGCGTAACGCACGATGCGCTCGGAGCCCTTGCGGGTGATGCGGGTGCCGGAGAACGCGGTCTCGCCGTCGGCCGACACTTCCTGGCCTTCGGCCAGGTAGGCGCCTTCGGTGTTCTCACGCACCGTGATCATGTTGATGTTCTCGTAGCGCGACTTGGTGTTCGGGAACGAGATGGCCGGGCGCACGTTGGCGTACAGGTCGAACTGGCGACGCAGGGCAACGTTGATCGAGCTGAAACCACCACCGACCGGCGTGGTCAGCGGGCTCTTCAGGGCGACCTTGTTCTTCTTGATCGATTCCAGGGTGGAAGCCGGGATCAGCTCACCATGCTTTTCCAGCGCGGCCAGGCCAGCGTCGGCGAACTCATAGCTCAGGCCTGCGCCCAGCTTGTCCAGCACGAACAGGGTGGCGTCCATGATTTCCGGGCCGATGCCATCGCCGCGGATGACGGTGATTGTCTGCGTCATTTCTAGGTATTCCGAACAGGGAGGAGGAATGCGCCATCCGGCTGCCCGGAACCCGGCGCGATTGAAAAGGTTTCAACTGTCAATTATGCCTGATCAGCCGCGCCAGCCCCAACTGGACGAAGGTCTGGGGTTCAGCTGTGCTCGTGCCCGGCCGGCGCCGCGGCCTCCCCGTTCTCCAACTGGTCGAGGAAATCCACCGCCCGCCGCAGGTGCGGGATGACGATGGAACCACCCACCACCAAGCCGACCGAGAAGGTCTCGAAGAACTCCTCGCGGCTGACCCCGGCCTCCTTGCACTGGGCCACGTGGTAGCTGATGCAGTCATCGCAGCGCAGCACCATCGAGGCCACCAGGCCGAGCAGCTCCTTGGTCTTCACATCCAGCGCACCGGCCTGGTAGGTCTGGGTATCGAGCGCGAAGAAGCGTCGCACCACCTGGTTCGGCTCGGCGAGGATGCGCTGATTCATGCGCTGGCGGAACTCAGTGAATTCAGCCAGGCGGTCCTTTTCGTTGTCGGCGCTCATGCGCCCTGCCCGGCCAGCAGCGGCTCCAGCTTGCCTTCGCGATGCAGTGCGATCATGTCGTCATAACCGCCCACATGAACGTCCCCGACGAAAATCTGCGGCACGCTGGTGCGCTTGGTCAGCGACATCATCTTCTCGCGGGCGCTCGGGTCCAGGTCGATCCGGACCTCGGTCCACGACTGGTTCTTGCTCTTCAGGAAATTCTTGGCCGCTACGCAGTACGGGCAGACGGCGGTGGAGTAAATGGTGATTTCCGGTGCACCGGCGCTGGATGAGGTTGTCACAACGAAACTCCTGAGTGGAAACATTGTCTATATATGGTACCGGTCGTACTGATTTTCGATGCCACCGGCAGAACACAGCGGGTTAACCTTTGCTTCACACCCGCGCCCCGCTTCCCCGTCATCCTCCGCCCTGCCACTACCGGGAGTCACCGCTTGCGCAACCTGCTGCTTGCCACCGCCATAACCCTGGCCCTGGCCTCCCCGCTGTCCCATGCCGATGAAAGCAAACTGCCCGACATCGGTTCGTCGGCCGGCGAGCTGCTGACCCCGGCACGGCAGGCGGAGTACGGCGGCATGATGCTGCGCGAACTGCGCAACTACGGTTACCTGCTGGACGACCCGCTGGTGAACGACTGGCTCAGTACGATGGGTACACGACTGGGCTCCAACAGCGCCCAGCCGCAGCAGAAGTACACGTTCTTCATGATGAAGGACCGTCAGATCAATGCGTTTGCCACACTGGGCGGCTACATCGGCATGAACGCCGGCCTGGTACTCACCGCCGAGCGCGAGGACGAGGTGGCCGCAGTGCTGTCGCATGAAATCGCCCACGTCACCCAGCAGCATGTGCTGCGCGGAGTGGAGCGTGCCCAGCGCGACCAGATTCCTATCCTGCTCGGCATGCTGGCGGCGGTGATCGCCGCGCAGCAGGCCGGCGGCAACTCCTCGGGCGATGCGACCATGGCCGCCATCACCTCCGGCATGGGGCTGATGCAGCAGCGCCAGATCAACTTCACCCGCTCCAACGAGTCGGAGGCCGACCGTCTCGGCATCCGCACCCTGGCCCGCAGCGGCTATGACGTGGACGCGATGGCCGGCTTTTTCGAACGCATGTCGGCAGCAATGCGCGGCAACGAGGGCGGCTATTCCACGCCGGACTTCCTGCGCACTCACCCGGTCAACATCACCCGCATCAGCGAGGCCAAGGCCCGCGCCGAGCAGATGAAGAAGGACACAGTCCTGCTGACCACCCAGACCCCGACCGGGGTCCTGCAGGAGCGCGTCGACCCGTCCGCGCCGGACACCAGCAGCAGCCCGCTGAGCGGCGGCAACCCGCTGTTGCCGGCCGGCCTGCAGCTGTCGCTGCCCGACAACAGCCTGCCACGCGGCGCCACCGGCCTGTTCGACTGGGCTCGCGAGCGCCTGCGCGTGCTCAGCGCGCCTACCCCGTCGGAGCTGGTACGCGAATACGAAGGCCTCAAACGCAGCCAGAAGAACGGCCTCACAGATGCGCAACGCTACGGCGTAGCCATCGCCCGCCTGCGTGACGGCGGCGCCGGCGGCGTTGCCCAGGCCCTGCCCGAGCTGCAGCAGCTGCTGCAGGAATACCCGGACAACCTGTGGGTGAACCTCGCTCTGGGCGAGGCCGAATCACGTAGCGGTCGCCACGAAGAGGCCAACAAGCGCTTCGACTCCCTGCTCAAGCGGCTGCCACAGAGCCGCCCGGTGGCCCTGACCTATGCCCAGATCCTGAATGAGCAAGGCGGCGTAGCCTCAGGCCAGCGCGCGCAGGCCATGCTGCGGCCCCTGCTGGCGCGCTCCAGCGACGACCCGGTGTTCCAAGCCACCTTCGCCCGCGCCAGCGAGCTGGCCGGCGACAGTACTCGCGCCAGCGAGGCCTATGCCGAAGCCGCCTATTTGAATGGGCGGCCGGAACAGGCGCTGATCCAGTTCCAGGCCCTGCTCAAGCAACCCGGGCTGGATTACGTGAGCCGGGCACGGGTGGATGCCCGTATCGAATCCATCATGCCGACCGTGCTGGAGATGCGCCGGCTCGGCGTCCACGACCCCGAAATGTCACGGAACTGAACCTGCCTGGACAAATTGCCGGGTTTACCCTCCATTCGTGTCACAAACCCGTCATCAAACCGTAGTCTACTGAGCACATCCCTTATTGATGGGCATTCCGGTAGGCGCCACGTGCAGAAACGTATCCTGATTGTCGATGACGAACCCGCGATCCGTGACATGGTCGCCTTCGCCCTGCGCAAGGGTGAGTACGACCCGGTCCATGCCGGCGACGCACTCGAAGCGCAGACGGCCATTGCCGACCGGGTTCCGGACATGATCCTGCTGGATTGGATGCTGCCCGGCACCAGCGGTCTGGAACTTGCCCGCCGCTGGCGCAAGGAAGTCCTCACCCGCGATGTGCCGATCATCATGCTCACCGCACGCGGCGAAGAAAACGACCGCGTCGGTGGTCTGGAAGCCGGCGTCGACGACTATGTGGTCAAGCCGTTCTCGGCGCGCGAATTGCTGGCACGTATCCGTGCAGTGATGCGCCGCACCCGCGACGATGACGAAGACGGCAGCGTCGGCGTTGGCAACATCCGCATCGATGGCGCCGCCCATCGCGTCTTTGCTGGCGATGTGCCGGTGCCGATCGGCCCCACCGAATACCGTCTGCTGCACTTCTTCATGACCCATCCGGAGCGCGTCTACACCCGCTCGCAGTTGTTGGACCACGTCTGGGGCGGCAGCGTGTATGTGGAGGAGCGCACCATCGACGTGCATATCCGCCGCCTGCGCAAGACGCTTGAACCATTTGCCGCCGAAAACATGGTGCAGACCGTGCGCGGCGCCGGTTATCGCTTCTCCGCAGCCACCTGAACCGCTGCGGCCGCAAAGCCGCAGTCGATGCCGCAACCCGCCATAACCCTCCGTAGCCCCGACGGATCCATCCAGCAACACCGAGAACGCAATGCCCCGCCAATTCCGATCTGCCTGGTTGAAGACGCTGGCCACCGTGGCCGCGTTGCTGTTGCTGGCATGGGGGCTGGGGGCGCTGTTGGGTCATCCCGCTTTGATCGTGGCGATCACCGCCTTGGCGATGCTCACCTGGCACTACTGGCGTCTGCGCCAATTGCTGTTGCGATTGACTGCACGGCAACGCTGGGACACGCCCGAAGGCTTGGGCGTCTGGAATGAACTGGACCGGCTGCTGTCACGCAACCAGCAGGAAATGCGCGCGCGCAAGCGCCGCCTGGTCGAGATGCTGCGCAGCTACCGCGCCGCCGCCGCCGCGCTGCCCGATGCGGTGGTGGTGGTCGACCGCAATACCCAGCGCGTGCAGTGGTTCAACGAAGCCGCCACCGCCCTGCTCGGCTTGCAGCACCCCGCCGACATGGAAGCTGCCTTGGTGCCGCGCCTGCAGCCACTGCCGCTTGCGCACTGGCTGGCCGGTGGCCGCAACGCCGAACCGATCCTGGATGCGAACTCGCCGGTCGATCCGGCCATCCGCCTGCATATGCGTTTGATCCCCTACTCGGATCACCATTGGCTGCTCGTAGCGCGTGATGTGACCAAGCTGCTGCATCTGGAACAGGTACGCCGCGACTTCGTCGCCAATGTCTCGCATGAGCTGCGCACACCACTGACCGTGGTGCACGGCTACCTGGACATGATGGACCCGGAAGACTTCCCCGATACCGGACCGATGCTGTCGGAGATGCGCAAGCAATCGCAGCGCATGGCGCAGCTGGTCGAAGACCTGCTGACCCTGTCGCGACTGGAATCGCAGCAACACACCGAGCTGGAAACGGTGGGCATGACCTCGATGCTGGCCTCGCTTCGCCGCGAAGCCGAAGCGCACAGCCAAGGCCGCCACACCATCATCGTGGAAGACCAGGCCGGGGTGGACTTGGCGGGTTCCAACAAGGAGCTGCACAGCGCCTTCTCCAACCTGCTGACCAATGCCGTGCGCTACACCCCGGCCGGCGGCCGCATCACCCTGACCTTCAGCCGCGAAGGCAATGGCGCGGTGCTGGCCGTCACCGACACCGGCTACGGCATTCCGGCCAATCACCTGCCGCGATTGACCGAGCGCTTCTATCGCGTCTCCAGCAGCCGTTCGCGCGAAAGCGGCGGCACCGGGCTGGGCCTGTCCATCGTCAAACACATTCTTGGCCTGCATCAGGCACGCCTGGAAATCCGCAGCGAAGTCGGCCAGGGCAGCACCTTTGCCTGCCACTTCGACGCCGAGCATGTACGCCCGCGCAATGCATCCCCCTCGCCTTTGTCCATGGAAGACTTCCCGGCATGACTCCTCCTCCGCCCCCCGCCACGCCCGCTGTCGGCACCGATCCCCTGCGTGATCCGTCGCTGTACATCAACCGGGAACTGTCACAGCTGGATTTCAATTTCCGCGTGCTGGCCCAGGCGATGGATGAGCAGGTTCCATTGCTGGAGCGGCTGCGCTTCCTGTGTATCTCCTGCACCAACCTGGACGAGTTCTTCGAAATCCGCGCCGCCGCGGTACGCCATGCACAGGAATTCGGCCTGCCGCCGGCGCCGGACGGGATGAGCCCGCAGGCCATCCTCAACGCCATCCATGACCGCGCCGCCGAACTGGTGGACCAGCAGTACCGCTGCTGGAACCAGGTACTGCGTCCGGCCCTGGGCGAGGCCGGTGTCGGCATCCTCGCCAACAAGACCTGGACCCCGCGCCAACGCCGTTGGCTGCGCGCCTACTTCCGCAACGAGATCATGCCGGTGCTGTCGCCGCTCGGCCTGGACCCGTCGCACCCGTTCCCGAAGATCCTCAACAAGTCGCTGAACATCGTCGTCGTGCTGAAGGGCACCGACGCCTTCGGTCGTGCCGGCCATCTGGCACTGGTGCGTGCTCCGCGTTCACTGCCGCGCATCATCCAGCTGCCCGAGTCGCTGGGCGGCCCGCAGAACTTCGTGCTGCTGTCGGCGGTGCTGTCAGCCTTCGTCGACGAGCTGTTCCCGGGCATGGATGTGCAGGGCGCCTACCAGTTCCGCGTCACCCGCAACTCCGAGCTGGTGGTGGACGAGGAAGAAGTGGAGAACCTGGCGCTGGCGCTGCGCGATGAGCTGGTCGACCGCGGCTATCGGCCGGCGGTGCGGCTGGAGATCGCCCACGACTGCCCGAAACCCATCATGCAGACCCTGCTGCAGAATTTCGGCCTGTCCGAGAACGCGGCCTACCGCATCGATGGCCCGGTCAACCTCAACCGCGTCATCCAGGTGTATGACCTGCTGCAGCGCGCGGACCTGAAGTACCCGCCGATGACCCCGCGCGTGTTCAAGTCGCCCGAGGGCATCTTCGAGACCGCCGCGCAGGGCGACGTGCTGCTGCACCATCCGTTTGATTCCTTCAGCACCGTGCTGGAGCTGATCCGCGAAGCCGCGGTCGATCCCAATGTGCTGGCGATCAAGCAGACCCTGTACCGCACCGGCAAGGACTCGGGGATTGTTGAGGCCTTGATCCTGGCCGCGCGCAACGGCAAGGACGTTACCGTCGTGGTCGAGCTGCGCGCGCGCTTCGACGAAGAAGCCAACCTCGGTCTGGCCGATCGCCTGCAGGATGCCGGCGTGCAGGTCGTCTACGGTGTGGTCGGCTACAAGACCCACGCCAAGATGCTGCTGATCGTGCGCCGCGAAGGCCGCAAGCTGCGCCGCTACGTACATCTGGGCACCGGCAACTACCACAGCGGCACTGCCCGCGCGTATACCGACCTGAGCCTGATCACCGCCGATGCCGACATCGGCAACGATGTGCACCTGCTGTTCCAGCAGCTCTCCGGGCTGGCCCCGAAGATGAAGCTCAAGTGCCTGCTGCAATCGCCCTTCACCCTGCATGCCGGGCTGATCAAGCGCATCGAGCGCGAGACCAAGCTTGCCCTGGACGGCAAGCCGGCGCGCATCATCGCCAAGATGAACGCCCTCAACGAGGCGCAGGTGATCCGCACCCTGTACGCGGCCTCGCAGGCCGGCGTGCAGATCGACCTGATCGTGCGTGGCGCCTGCACCCTGCGACCCGGCGTGGAAGGCGTATCGGACAACATCCGCGTGCGTTCGATCGTCGGCCGTTTCCTCGAGCACAGCCGCGTCTACTGGTTCGGTAACAACGGCGCGCCCGAGCTGTACTGCGCCAGCGCCGACTGGCTGGAACGCAACCTGCTGCGCCGCGTGGAGACCTGCTTCCCGATCCTGGACACAGATCTTTCCCGGCGCATTTACCGCGAGGTGCTGCAGAACTACCTGGACGACAACCTCAATGCCTGGGACCTGCAGGAAGACGGCCGCTACATCAAATGCGAGCCCGCCCCCGGCCAGCCACCGCATTCGGCGCAACAGGCATTGATGGAAGGGCTGTAAGCAGCAGCCACCGGGAGCAAGTGGAAGGAACCAGTGCAACAGCGGGCATCCGCCCGCTTTCACTGGTTCCTACGTGGGCGGCCGCTAGCGTCTGGCGTAGCCGTCGCAGACCGCACCGCCACTGGTTCCCGGATCCCGCATCTATGTCCCTGGTTACTTCATCCGCTACCATTCCGCCATGCCCCAGTCTTCCTTGACCCCACCGCCCCTGCAGGACGGCGACCTGCTGGCCGCCATCGACCTGGGCTCCAACAGTTTCCATATGGTCATCGCGCGCTACCTGCTCGGGCAGCTGCGGGTGGTGGACCGCCTGCGCGAAACCGTGCGCATGGCCGACGGCCTGGATGGCAAGGGCGGCCTGTCGCCCGAAGCCCGCCAGCGCGCGCTGGAATGCCTGGCCCGCTTCGGCCAGCGCATCCGCAACATCCCGCCCTACCGCGTGCGTGCACTGGCCACCAATACCGTGCGCCAGCTGCGCTCGCCGCTGTCGTTCCTGATGCCGGCGGAAACCGCGCTCGGCCACGCCATCGAAGTGGTCAGCGGCCGCGAAGAAGCGCGTCTGATCTATCTCGGCGTTGCCCACGCACAACCGCCCAAGCCGGACCAGCATCGGCTGGTGATCGACATCGGCGGCGGCTCCACCGAGTTCATCATCGGCCAGGGCATGCAGACGCTGGAACGCGAAAGCCTGCAGGCCGGCTGTATTGCCAGTACCCGACGTTTCTTCCCCGGCGGCAAGCTGAGCAAGAAGCGCTGGAAGGACGCACTCACCGAGATCGGCGCCGAGTTCCAGCCTTTCGCCAACAAGTACAAGGCACTGGGCTGGCAGGAAGCACTGGGCTCGTCCGGCACCCACAAGGCGATCAGCGAGATCTGCGCGGCAATGAAGCTGAGCAAGGGCGCGATCACCGCCGAAGCGCTGCCGCAGCTGCGCGAGGAACTGCTGCGCGCCAAGAACATCAACGAGATCGAGCTGCCGACGCTGTCCAACGAGCGCCGCCCGATCATCGCCGGCGGCGTGCTGGTGCTGGAAGCCGCTTTCCAGGCGCTGGGCCTGCAGAAGCTGCTGGTCAGCAAGGCGGCGATGCGCGAAGGCATCCTCTACGACATCATGGGCCGCGCCAACGACAACGATCCGCGCGACGAATCGGTGGCCGCATTGACCCTGCGTTACGCCATCGACGAAAGCCAGGCACAGCGCGTGGAAGCCACTGCGCAGCGGCTGTTCGAGCAGGTCTCCGACGCGTGGAAACTGGATGTCGACGATGCCCGCATGCTGGGCTGGGCTGCACGCCTGCACGAGCTGGGCTTGATGATCGCGCACAGCGGTTATCACACCCATGGCAGCTACGTGATCGAGCATTCGGATATCGCCGGCTTCTCGCGCCAGGAACAGCAGATGCTCGCGGCACTGATCCGCACCCATCGTCGCGGCATTCCCAAGAGCGCTTTCGAAGCCCTGCCGGAGCGTCTGTTGCTGCCAGCCAAGCGCACGGCGGCAATATTGCGACTGGCGGTACTGCTGCACCGCGCACATGAATCCGACCCGATCCCGACCCTGGAACTGTCCGTCGACGGCAACACCTTGTCGCTGATTCTGGCCAAGGACTACATCGACGCGCGCCCGCTGCTGCGTGCCGATCTGGTTGGTGAGGCGGAAGGCATGACCGGCCTGGGTTTCAGCTTCCGACCGTTCGTGGCCTGAGCGCTCGGGCCAAACGGCAGCAGCCGTCAAGACATGTCTGGAAGTGACGCCATCAATGCGTAACTTCGGTTACCTATTTCGTCATAACAAACATTTTTTTTACAAACGACGCTACTCTCAGTAGGCCATCCTTGCACTTGCAACGATGGCCTTTGATGGAGATCGCGACGGCCTTACGTTGCAATCTCTTTTTGACACTTGTCAGTTAAAAGAGAGAGAGAAAGCCCGCAATGCAAACACGTTCCAGCACCCTGGGGCAGGCGATTCGCTATGCCTTGGTTTCGAGCACCGTCGGTATGACCGCCCTGCCCGCGCTCGCCCAGGACAGCAACCCCACCACCCTTGATCGCATCGAAATCACCGGTTCGCGCATCCGTCAGGTCGACGTCGAAACCGCGCAGCCGGTGTTCGCCATAAGCCGCACCGATATCGAACAACAGGGCTTCAGCTCGGTTGCCGACATCCTGCAGAACGTCACCGCGATGGGTAGCCCGGCTATCAGCCGCGCCAACGCGCTGACCGCAGGCGAGAACGCAGGCGGCACCTACATCGACATGCGTAACCTGGGTGCGCAGCGCACGCTGGTACTGGTCAACGGTAAGCGCCTGGGCATCAGCACCTCCGGTTACCAGGACGTGTCCAGCCTGCCGGTGTCGGCAGTGGAACGCATTGAAGTTCTCAAGGACGGTGCATCGGCGATCTACGGTTCCGATGCAATGGCTGGTGTGATCAACATCATCACCCGCACCAACGTCAGCGGCGTCACCGCCAATGTCTACCATGGCCAGTTCAGCCAAGGCGACGGCGCGCGCGATCGTTTCGACGTGGTCACCGGCTGGAGCAACGACCGCATCTCCCTCACCCTGTCGGCCGAACACAGCGAAGAAAAGGAAGTGTGGGCCAAGGACCGCTGGTTCAGCGCCTACGGCATCAGCGACCGCCACCCGGCAGACAGCAGCAACTGGACCACGATCAGTCAGTTCGGTCAGATCACCGGCCTGATCGGCGGCCCCGGCTGCAAGGACGCCAAGGGCTGCAACTACTCCCTGGACCGCGGTAAGGATCCAACCAATCCGGCCAACTACCACCTGACCGACGCCACCCCGTTTACCGGTGACGTGAGCAATGCCAACGAACAGATGCACGTAAACTACCCGGTCAAGCGGGATTCGGTGTACTTCGATGGCCGCTTCAAGATTACCGATGCCATCAACTTCAAGACCGAGCTGGGCTACAACGAGCGCACCTCGCGCCGCCAGATCGCCGGTTACCCGCTGCAGTCCAGCACCGCCGGGGTAGGTCCGATGTCGGTGGACAGCTACTTCAACCCCTTCGGCAACCAGCATGGCTATGCAACCCCGACCGCCGTCGCTTGGAACCGCCGCGCCTGGGAAGTGCCACGCGTCACCACCAGCGAACTGAAGACCCTCCGTGCAGTGGCCTCGTTTGACGGCTCGTTTGATCTGGGTGAGCGCTACTTCGACTGGGAAGTGGGTTACCAGTACAACCGCAACGAACTCGAATCCATCGCCACCGGCAACCTGCACAAGGGTCGTGTCGCGGCCGCAGTAGGCCCGTCGTACTACAACGCCACCACCGGCAAGGTCGAATGCGGCAAGCCTGGCGCGCCGGTTGCCAATTGCACCCCGTGGAATCCTCTGGTCGCTTACGGCACCCTGGACCCGAACGGCCTGACCGGCAACGCCACTCTGCTGGAGTGGCTGTTCCCCACGGAGATCACCAAGGGCAAGACCACCAGCAAGAACTTCTTTGCCAACATCGCAGGCAGCATCGTCACGCTGCCAGGCGGCGACATGGGCTTTGCCTTTGGCGTGGAAAGCCGTCAGGAAGCGGGTGAATACCGTCCTGATCCCCTCGCCCAGACCGGCGCAACCACCAACCTGGCAGCCGGCCCGACCGGTGGCGACTACCGCGTCAACGAGGCCTACCTCGAACTGAACCTGCCGGTGCTGTCCGACCTGCCGGGTGCGCGCGAACTGAGCTTCAACGCCGCTACCCGCTATTCGGACTACGACACCTTCGGCGATACGCTCAACAGCAAGTTCGGCTTCAAGTGGAAGCCGCTGGACCAGCTGCTGGTGCGTGGTACCTGGGCAGAGGGCTTCCGCGCCCCCACCATCAATGATCTGTACGGTGGCGGTTCGGAGACCTTCGCCCAGTTCAGCGATCCATGCGACACCCAGTTCGGCTCGTCGCGGACCAGCCAGGAAGTACGCCTGCGCTGCGCCAAGGATATCGCCAATGCCGATACGTTCCGTCAGCTGAAGCAGGGCATGACCCCGGTGACCACGGCCACCGACGCAACTCCGGTGCCGTTCGTTTCAGGTTCCGACCCGACGCTGACCCCGGAAACCTCGGTCAGCAAGACGCTCGGCCTGGTGTGGAGCCCAAGCTTCATCAGCAACCTCAACGTGTCGCTGGACTGGTGGAAGATCCGCATCGAGAACACCATCGTTGCCGACAGCCCCACCCAGATCCTGATCGACTGCTACGAGCAGGACATCGCCTCCCGTTGCGAACGTTTCACCCGTGACCCGAACAGCGGCATCGTCAATACGCTGAAGTTCGCGAACCGCAACTCCGGCTTCATGCAGACCGAAGGTTACGACCTGGATGTGAGCTACCGGCTGGATACCAGCTATGGCAAGTTCAGCAGCAGCTGGGCTACCACCTATGTCAGCGAGAACATCTACCGCTCGACCAACAACAGCAAGACCGTGCCGACACCGACCAACGGCATTGGCAGCGGCTTCCGCATCCGCTCCAACCTGAGCCTTGGCTGGGACCTGGAGAACTTCGGCGTGAGCTGGACCACCCGCTACTACTCCGGTGTCAAGGAGCAGTGCCCGAGCATCAAGCTGTATCCGGAAGAGTGCTCCGATCCAGGCGTGGTGGCGCCTTGGTACGCGGGCGCGCGCAACTACAACGAGCGTGGCGCGGTGACCTTCCATGACGTGCAGGTGCGCTACAAGCTGCCGTGGGATGCCACCGTTTCGGTCGGCGCCAACAACGTGTTCGAAAAGTACGGTCCGGTGATGTACAGCAAGCCGAACTCTGCCTTCTCGTACTACGGCGGCTACGACATCGGTCGTCTCGTGTACATGAAGTACCAGCAGCGCTTCTGATCCCTGCCTCGCAGGGAAAAAAGCACCAGGAACCACGGCCCTTCAGGGCCGTGGTTTTTTTGTTGGCCCAGTAACAAAGTCGTCAACTGGGAGTAACAGTCGCTTCATTCCCGGCGCGCATCCTCGCCAAAAACCGGGAGCCAGCCATGCGCTTTGCGATCGTCACCGAGACCTATCCGCCGGAGGTCAATGGCGTTGCCTTGACCGTGCAAGGGCTGGAACACGGCCTGCGCAACCTCGGCCATGACGTCGATGTGGTCCGCCCACGTCAACAACAGGATGGCACCGGCCACGCCCACGAGGTACTGGTCCGCGGTGCCGGTCTGCCTCGCTATCCCGGCCTGCGCTTCGGCCTTCCGGCTCCATTGCAGCTTGCGCGGCAGTGGCAGCAACAACGCCCGGATGCGATCTACGTGGCCACGGAAGGCCCGTTGGGATGGTCGGCAATGCGCACCGCGCGACGCCTGGGCATTCCTGTCGCCTCGGGGTTGCATACGCGTTTTGATGAATATCTACCCGACTATGGCGCTGCCTGGTTGCAAGGCACCGCACTGCGCTGGATGCGCCGTTTCCACAATCAGGCAGAAGCCACCTTGGTCCCTACCCGCGAGTTGCAGCAGTTCCTCCAGAACAATGGCTTTTCAAAGGCGCGGTTGCTGGCGCGTGCGGTGGATGGCAGCCAGTTCGACCCCAGCAAGCGCGACGATGCCTTGCGTGCGGACTGGGGCATCGAAGGCGAAGGCTTTGCCGTCATCCACGTTGGCCGCATCGCCGCCGAGAAAAACCTGGGCCTGGCGATCAAGGCCTTCCGCCGCATCCAGCAGCAACGGCCGAAGGCGCGCTTCGTCTGGGTCGGCGATGGTCCGATGCGCGAGAAGCTGGCAGCGCAGAACCCGGACTTCATCTTCTGCGGTGTGCAGCGCGGCGAGGCCCTGGCCAGACACTTCGCCAGCGGTGATCTGTTCCTGTTCGCCAGCCGCAGCGAAACCTTTGGCAACGTCACCCTGGAAGCCATGGCCAGCGGCGTAGCGACGGTTGCCTTCAACTACGGTGCAGCCCGCGAACATCTGCAGAGTGGGCACAGTGGCGTTGCCGTGGACAACGATGCGAATTTCATCGCCGCCGCCGTGCAGCTGGCCAACGATGACGAGATGCGCACCACCCTCGGTGCAAACGCCAGCCGCGCGATGCAGCGCCTGCATCCTGAACACGTGGTCGCCGAATTTGAAGCACTGCTCAGCGAACTGGCCTCCCGGAGACGCTGCCATGCCATTGCTGCCGCCTGAAGGAATCGCCGCGCGCGAAGCCCGCTGGTGCCGCCGCGCAAACCGCTACGGCCGCCGTCGCGGCATCCGCCGCCTGTTCTCGGTGCTGAGCCGGCTCGGTGACGGCGTGTTCTGGTACATGTTGATGGGCGCCTTGGTGCTAGCCGATGGCCTGGATGGCCTGCAGGCCTCCGCGCATATGGCCGCCACCGGCGTGCTGGCGCTGAGCCTGTACAAGCTGCTCAAGCGCTGGACCCGCCGACCGCGTCCGTTCGCCGCCGACCTGCGCATCCGCGCCTGGGTGGCGCCGCTGGATGAATACAGCTTTCCTTCTGGCCACACCCTGCACGCGGTGTCCTTCACCGTGGTGGCGCTGGCCTATTACCCCTGGCTGGCCCCGCTGCTGCTGCCCTTCACCGTCGCCGTAGCGCTGTCGCGGGTGGTGCTGGGTCTGCATTACCCCAGCGATGTGTTGGCCGCCACCGCCATCGGCATACTGCTGGGCACAGCCTCGCTGCAGCTGTTGCCGCTGCTCGCGAGCTGATCAGGCTCTACAATGCGGGCATGACAACGCTGTTCATCTCCGACCTGCATCTGGACCCCAGCCGTCCAGCCATCACTGAACTGTTCCTCGACTTCCTGCGCGGCGAAGCGCGGCAGGCCGAAGCGCTGTACATCCTGGGCGACCTGTTCGAAGCATGGATCGGCGATGACACGCCCTCCAGCGCCGCCGATGCGGTTGCGCTGGCGCTGCGCGAAGTCAGCGAGGCCGGTGTCCCGGTGTACTTCATCCGCGGCAACCGCGACTTCCTGCTGGGCAACGACTATGCCGCGCGCGCCGGCATGCGCATCCTGCCGGACCCTTCGGTGATCCAGCTCTATGGCAAGCCGGTGCTGCTGCAGCATGGCGACCTGCTGTGCACCGACGACGTCGCCTATCAGGCCTTCCGCACACAAACTCGCAACCCGGCCTTCATCGCCCAGTTCCTGTCGCAGTCACTGGAAGCACGCGTCGCCTTCGCACAGAAAGCCCGCGCCGCCAGCCAGGCACATCAATCGGAAATGAAGCAGGACGACAAGGCGACGTTTGAAACCGTCACCGATGTGGCACCCGCCGAAGTGGTTGCCACCTTCCAGCGTTACGGCGTGGAAACGATGATCCACGGCCACACCCATCGCCCGGCGATCCATACCGTGAACGCCGGCGAGCACAGCTTCACCCGCATCGTGCTGGGTGACTGGTATGAGCAGGGCTCGGTGTTGCGTGTGGATGCTGATGGGTACCGGCTGGAAGCGTTGAGCTGAGCCCAGTTGCAGGAGCGGCCAGATAGCTTGCAGGAGCGGTGTGAGCCGCGAAGCTGGTACAAAAAAGACCGCCAGATATGGCTGCAACTGCAGACCTGTCTGGCGGTTTTTGCATTTGTGGCTTCGCGGCTTACGCCGCTCCTACAAGGCTCGGTCGTATATTTTGTGGGAGCGGCGTGAGCCGCGAAGCTGGCACAAAAAAGCCACCAGATGTGGCTGCAACTGCAGGCCTGCCTGGCGGCTTTCGCATTTGTGGCTTCGCGGCTTACGCCGCTCCTACAAACACCTGGGATCAGGGTGCTTCCACCGGTACCGAGGGGTCACGGGCGCAGCCCTTGAAGGTGTCCTTGCCTAGCACGAATTCGGCGGTGAACGGGTGCTTCAGGTCGGACATGCCGTCCGAGCACTCGGCACGCTGCAAGGTCAGCCGGAATGCCTCCTTGCCCTCGCCGCCCTGCACTACCAGCAAGCCATCCTGCAGCGTGCGGCTGCCTTCGAAATGCTGCGGACTGGCCTGGGTTTCCGGTGTGCTGTAGTCGAGCTTGGCACCGTCCACACGCACACCCCAGAACGGCTCGGTGCCTGACGCCTGCACGATGACCGGGAAATCATCCTTGGCAGCCACTGCTTCAGCCGCTGCGACAGGCGCAACCGGAGCCGGCGCGTTGGCACTGGAATCAGCAGCAGGCTTGGGACCATTGCATGCCGACAATGCCATTACCAGCGCGGCCAGCGTAAGAATCTGCTTCATCGTTTTCTCCTTGATTGCATCGTTGCCGATCAAGAACACAGTGACATGTGACTCGACCTGATGTTGGCCGATGCCCTTGCATCAACCCGTGAAAGACGTGGGACACGACAAGCCCCACCTGCCGCGCCGATGGTGGAATGCAGGCGAGCCGGTCGTCAATCAGACACGGCCCGAGTTGCGGGAATCGTTCATCGTTGATGCCTGCACTATCGGCGGGATCGATCACCGCCAACGAAGCAGCAGCTTGCTTCACCGCGCCCGGCATTCAACCGGCCTGTTCGACCAGATAGTCCAGTTCGTCCACATCAAAACCGGCCAACAAGCGCGCTTCCAGATTGAAGGGCCCGCGCAGATAGCCACCGGCGTATTCGCCCAGCAGCTCCTTGAACCGCTTGCGTGGCTCGACACCAACGCGCGCGCAATACCAGTGGTACCAGCGCGTGCCGGCAGCGACATGGGCCACCTCTTCGCGCAAGATCACCTCCAGCACGTCGGCAGTCGTTGCATCGCCAAGCGAACGCAGCTTGCTGATCATCGCCGGTGTCACATCCAGGCCGCGCGCTTCCAGTACCCGCGGCACCAGGGCCATGCGTGCCAAGCCGTCGTGCGCGGTCTTCTCGCACATTTCCCACAGGCCGTTATGGGCGGGGAAATCGGCGTAGTCGTGGCCATGTGCCAACAGACGATCACGCAGCAATACGAAATGGCGCGACTCATCATCGGCGCAGCTCACCCAATCGGCGTAGAAGCTGCCCGGCAGGCCACGGAAGCGATAGACCGCATCCCAGGCCAGATCGATGGCGTTGAGTTCGATATGGGCGATGGCGTGGATGAAGGCGGCGCGCCCATCCACCGTACCGAGGCCACGGCGCGGCAGATCACGCGGGTGCACCAGCACCAGTTGCGGCGGGCGGCCCGGCGCGCGGATCGGTTCGGGTTCTGGCGCTTCTGCCGGCAGCTTCAATGTGCCGCCGCGGTAGCGCGCGGCGTAGTGCTGGGTAAGTGCGACTTTCTCAAGCGGGTCGGCGGCCGCCATGCAGATGCAGGCGGCGTCGAGCAGGGAGAAGCCTGCTGCTTCGGGCGGTGCGGCGAATGCTTGGTTGGTTATGGACGGCAGTGCTTGTTGCGGGTTCATGGGTGCTCACACGTTGCCGCTTCGTTCTGCCCTCACCCCAACCCCTCTCCCGCAGGCGGGAGAGGGGCTTAGATCAGGCGCGGCGCTGGGTCTTGGCTTCGTCCGAACGCAGTTGCTGGATGCGCTCGAAGTAACCCGGCTCGATGCCGGTGACGTATTCGCCGTTGAAGCAGGACGAGTCGAATTCCTTCAGCTCCGGGTTGCCTTCACGCACGGCGACTTCCAGATCTTCCAGGTCCTGGTAGACCAGCCAGTCGCAGCCCAGGTGCTTCTCGATTTCCTCGACGCTGCGGTTGTGTGCGACCAGTTCCTCAGCCGCCGGCATGTCGATGCCGTAGATGTTCGGGTAACGCACCGGCGGCGCGGCGCTGGCCAGGTAGACCTTGCGTGCGCCCGCATCGCGTGCCATCTGCACGATCTGCTGGCTGGTGGTGCCGCGCACGATGGAGTCATCGACCAGCAGCACCACGCGGTTGCGGAATTCCAGGTGGATCGGGTTGAGCTTGCGACGCACGGACTTCACCCGCTCACCCTGGCCCGGCATGATGAAGGTGCGGCCGACGTAGCGGTTCTTGACGAAGCCTTCGCGGTACTTCACGCCGAGCACGTTGGACATTTCCAGCGCGGCGTCGCGCGAGGTGTCCGGGATCGGAATGATGGTGTCGATGTCATGGTCCGGACGCAGGCGCAGGATCTTCTCCCCCAGCTTCTGGCCCATGCGCATGCGCGCCTTGTGCACCGACACGTTGTCCATCATCGAGTCGGGACGTGCGAAATACACGTACTCGAAGATGCACGGGGTCTGCTGGGTGTTGGTCGCGCAGATCTCGGTGAACAGTTCGCCGCGCTCGGTGATGACCACCGCTTCGCCCGGCGCCACGTCGCGCATGCGCTCGAAACCGAGCACGTCCAGCGCCACCGATTCGGACGCCACCGCGTACTCGACGCCTTCGGCATGGTTGCGCTTGCCCAGCACCAGCGGGCGGATGCCGTGCGGGTCACGGAAGGCAACCAGGCCCAGGCCCAGCACCACACTGACCACCGCGTAGCCGCCCTTGCAGCGACGGTGCACGCCAGCCACGGCGCGGATCGCCGCTTCCGGGGTCAGCATGCGCTGCGCGTCCAGCTCGTAGGCGAACACGTTCAACAGCACTTCGCTGTCCGAATCGGTATTGATGTTGCGGCGGTCGGCCTCGAACACCTGGCGACGCAGCGCCTCGGTATTGATCAGGTTGCCGTTGTGCGCCAACGCGATGCCATAAGGCGAATTGACGTAGAACGGCTGCGCCTCGTCGGTACCTTCCGAGCCTGCGGTCGGGTAGCGCACATGGGCGATGCCGATGCGGCCCTGCAGCAGCGCCATGCGGCGCTCGTCGAATACATCACGGACCAGGCCGTTGGCCTTTTCCACCCGCAGGCGGGTGCCGTCAGCGGTAGCGATACCGGCCGCATCCTGGCCACGGTGTTGGAGGACGGTCAGGCCGTCATAAAGCTGCCCGGCGACGTTCTGGTTGCCGACGATTCCGACGATGCCACACATGTTGCGCGATCTCCGCTGGGCGATGCCCGTTAACGTGAAGGTGGCCGTGCCTGGCCTTGAGGCTCAACCCGTATCGGCTTGAGTTGACCCGGGCGCACCTGCGCCGGATCGATGTTGGAGGGCAACGCCCCCGCCGGGTCAGCTCGGCTTTGCTCTGCGCTGCGCTGGCGGGGATCAAAACGCGTCCCTTCCAACCGCGCCGGTAGCAAGCCACTGCCCGCATCTGCTTCGTTCGGTCCGCCATTATCGCCTGCCAGCACCGACTTACCCAAGTCCATCAGTGCCATTGCCGGCGATTCAGGTGGCTGCGGCAGCTTTTCGCGTGCCCAGTCAGCCATCGGCTGCAGCAACGGCACCACGCTGGACTGGCGCCAGCCCGGTTCTTCACCCATCGAGGTGAAGCCCAGCAGCAGTACCGCCAGCACCGCCAACAGCACCCCGCGCACCGCGCCCAAGGCAAGACCGAGCAAACGATCCGGCCATTTCAGCAATACCGTGGCATCGACCACGCCGCGCAGCAGGCGCCCGACCAGGGTGGCCGCCAGCAGCACACCGATGAATACCAGCAGATAGCCGCCGACGTAGTCGCCAGCACTGGGCTGGCCCTGGTCGGCCAGCATCAAGGCTGCGCGTTCGCCGTAGTAGAAGGCGGCAGCGCCGGCCAGCAGCCAATTCAGTACGCCGAGCACGGTCGCCAGCAAGCCACGCATCAGCCCGAACAGGGCCGACACGCCGATCAGCGCCAGCAACACCAGATCAATCACCACGTGCCCCGCAAGTGAGGCGCAGCGCTGCGCGACTGATCGGCAGGACGCAGCGCCGCATCAAGGATGCGGGCGGACCATGCCGGCGATGCCGACCTTGGCCGCAACCTGCGCCTTGAGCTGTTCAGCCTGCTCGCGGCTGGCCACCGGCCCGATGCGGACGCGGTTGAGCACGCCGTTATCGGTACGCACCTGCTCGACAAACGCACTGAAGCCGGCGCCACGCGCGCGGTCACGCAATGCATTGGCATCAGCGGCCTGACCAAAGGCGCCCAGCTGCACGGCAAAACCGACACCACTGGCAGCCGGAGCGGCCGGGGTGGTGACGGCCGGTTTGGCCGGGGTTGCCGCTACCGGCTTGGCCGGTTCGGGGCGGGCCGGCTCAGGCTTGGGCGCTTCCGGCTTGGGAGCGGCAGGCTTGGGCGCCGCCACGACCGGCTTGGCCGGCTCCGGTGGCAAGGCCTCGGTTCGGACCGGCGCGGTGTTTGCCGCGGCGGTAGCGGTGCTGCTGGCAGCTGGCGTAGCAATAGCGGTCGGTGCCGGCACTGCGTTTTCGGCAGTGGCGTTGAGTACCACAACCTGCGCATTCACGTCGTTGCGGACCTTGCCCGCCTCCAGCCGCACCAGTTCAGCCTGGGCGCGATCGGCGTACGGGCCGATGCGCACGCGCCAGGCCGGGCGGCCATTGATGGTGTCGGCCTGGCGGAAGCCCGGCAGATTGGATTTCTTCAGATGCGCAATCACAGCGTCGGCATCCACCTCGCTGCCATAGGCACCAAAATTGACCGCATAGTTGCCGGCAGCAGTAGCAGCCGGCAGCCCATTGGCCGGCTGCTCGACAGCGGCGGCCACGCCGGTTTCCGGCTGTGCGGCGGGCATGCCCAAAGCACCACCGGCCGGTGCGCCAGGCGCGACCAGCGGCAGTTCACGGGTTTCGAACTGGCCTTCGGCAGGCGCTGCAGGCGCGCTGAGCGGCACGTCCTGTACGCCACTGTCCGGCGCCGGTCCTTTGACCAGCATCGGCAGGAAAATCACGGCAAGCGCCACCAGAACGATGGCACCAATCAGTCGCTGTTTCAGAGGAGTTTCCACAATTGGCGTATGCGCGGCGCGGCGGAGTGCCCCGGTGATTATATGCGGGGCACGCGCGGCAGCGTCTTAGTCAGCTGAACGGAGTAGTGGCAGCGCTTCGGCCACCGTATGGAAGGAGCCGAACACCAGCACCCGGTCGCCCGGCTGGACCTGGCCCAATGCGGCGTCCAGCGCCTTGCCGACGTTGTCGGACAAGCTGGCCTCGGCCGCAGCGGTCTGCGCCAGGCGCTCACGCAGCTGCGCGGCGGTTTGCCCACGCGTGCCTTCCAGCCCGGCCAGGAACCAGCCATCGACCTGCGCCTGCAGAGCTTCGACAACGCCCGTAGCGTCCTTGTCGGCCAGTGCGGCATATACCGCGAACGTGCGGCCTTGCACTGGCTCGGCCTTCAATGCTGCAGCCAAGGCGCTAGCGGCCTGCGGGTTGTGGCCCACATCCAGCAACACTTCAACCCCGTCGCGCTCAAAACGCTGCAGGCGGCCGACTACCTGCGCATCAGCTACGCCCTGTGCCCATGCAGCGCGCGGCACCGGCTTGTCCAAAGCGCGCAATGCAGCAACTGCAGTGGCCGCGTTGTTGCGCTGGATCGGCGCCCACAATGCCGGTTGCGGCAGCTCCAACCGGAACGAAACATCACGCCAACGCCACAGGTCTGCGTCGATATCCTCGGCGAAGAAATCGCTGCCGAAGCGGATCGCATTGGCCCCGAGCACATAGGCACGGCGCAGCACGCTGGAGGGCGGATCGATCTCGCCAAGAATCAGCGGCTTCCAGCCACGGATGATGCCGGCCTTCTCTTCGCCGATGACCTCGCGATCGTTGCCCAGCCAATCGGCGTGGTCGATATCGACGGTGGTGATCACCGCCACATCGGCGTCAATGATGTTGACCGCATCCAGACGCCCACCGAGGCCGACTTCCAGCACCGCCAGATCCAAACCGGACCGCTGGAACAGCCACAGCGCGCACAGCGTGCCGTATTCGAAATAGGTCAGCGCGGTGTCGCCACGGGCGTCTTCGACCGCGTTGAAGCCGGCTACCAGACTGGCGTCATCCACGTCCTTGCCATCGATGCGCACGCGCTCGTTGTAGCACAGCAGGTGCGGCGAGGTGTAGGCGCCTACCTTCCACTCCGCGGCGCGGGCGATGGACTCGATGAAGGCTACGGTCGACCCCTTGCCATTGGTGCCACCAACCACGATGCAGTGCTCAGCCGGCCGCCCCAGCTGCATGCGTTGGGCGACCTCGCGCACGCGCTCCAAGCCCATTGCGATGGCTTGTGGGTGCTGCTGTTCGATATGGGCGAGCCACTGTTCAAGCGTGGCGGGACGGGCGGAAGACATGCGGAGGACTCTCTGGATCATGGGCCGGCACTGAAAGCCGGCTGCGCGTTGCGCGCGGGAATGGTGCCCATGATACAGCGGCAGCCGCACCCGGCCGCCAAGCTTGCCTGCATGTCAGGCCCCGGGCTGTGTGTAGTGCCGAGCCATGCTCCGCAGGGGCGTCACCAGCAACCCATCAGCCCCCAGCCAATTTGTGGGAGCGGCGTCAGCCGCGAAGCCACTGCAAGATCAGAAGCGGTAAAGCCAACCCCTCCCCAACCCTCCCCTTCGCTACGCGAAAGGGAGGGAGCAACTGTAGTGCCGACCCATGCTCGGCAGCGGCTCCACCGGTAGAGCCTCAGCCGAGCATCGCTCGGCTCTACCGAAAGCGGATTACGTGCTCCGATTACAGCGCGCGGTGCTTGGCTTCGCCGAAGAACGGGGTGTGGTGCGCACAGTCGTTCAGACGTACCACTTCCAGGTGTTCGACGTCCGGGCCTTCCAGCAGGTTCAGTGTGGTCGGCGCCTGACGGAAGCTCCACAGCTTGGAAATCGGCAGGCCGAGGATCTTGCACAGAATGACGCGGTTGACCGCGTCATGCGCGACCACCAGCAAGGTGTCATCCTCGCCCAGCCCTTCGGCGGCGGCGGTCAGCCCGCGCCAGCTGCGATCCAATACCTGACGCAGCGATTCGCCGCCGGGCATCAGCACCGTGTCAGGCTCCTCGCGCCAGGCGCGCAGGCGCGCCGGGTCTTTCTCGTCGATCTCGCTGGCGAGCAGGCCTTCCCACTCACCGTGGGCGATTTCCTGCAAGTCCGGCTCGGTCAACAGCATGGATTCACGGCTGCTACCCAGCGCAGCCTTGGCAGTGGCCTGCGCACGGCTCAGCGGCGAGGCCACGGCGCGGGTGATCTGCACATCGGCCAACCGCTCACCCAAGGCTTTTGCCTGGGCCTCACCCACTGGGGAGAGAGGAATGTCGATCTGGCCCTGATAGCGGCCTTCGGCGTTCCACGGCGTTTCGCCGTGACGGGCAAGCAGGATGCGCATGCAGCTGTTTCCATTGTGGTGGGAGTCCCCGCCAACTGTCCGCGGCAGGAGGGGCATCATAGCCCGGCCGTGCGCCGATACCGCCCACGGTTACCTTCGATACGGATCCTGCGTCGGCAGCTGACCCAATTGTGCCCGCGATTTGCCGCAGCGGCCTGACCAGAGCGCAGCAGTAACGGGCAACAGCACTGCTGGCACGGTTGCGTGCCGGGCACAGGCGTTACCATGCCGGTTCCCTATCGGTGGCACGGCGTGACTTCCGCACGAGGGCAGCACCTTCGAGGCCCCAGATCGCGGCATGACCAGCACCCCAAGCTCTCCGAAGCAGTTCAAAATCAAGCTCTGGCATGAACGCCGTGACCGCTGGGTCGCGGTGCTGATCACGGCGGTGCTGCATCTGCTGATGCTGCTGCTCTTGATGTATTCCAATCCACCAGTGGTTTCCTCGCCACAGGGCTCATCGGGCGGCGGCCGGACCAAGGTCGATTTCGTCGGCGAAGCACCACCGTCCACGCAGCCAAGCAAGGTGCCGCCGCAGGACAAGCCCGACAAGACCACGCGCTCCAAGCCCAAGCCAACCACGCATAGGCGCAGCGAGGACCGCAAGCCGGTGCCGGAGGCCCGCTACATCGAGCCGCCCAGCGAGCCGGAGCAGGAAGAAACCAAGACCCAGGATCAGGCCCAGACGCCGGCCGCGCCAGCAGCGGCGGCCAGCCCGTCGGAAACCGTGCCGCGTCGTCCGCAAACCTGGACCGGACGCCCGCCCGGTTCGCTGGACAGGACCACCGCGCAGGACGATTACGGTCGCTCCGCCGGTCAGGGCAATGACAGCGGCAGAAGCGTCGACCGCAGTGCCGGAGCACCGGCCATGGAAGTCGGCGGCTACCAGATCGTCTACGACCTGCTCAGCGAGGAGAAACTGCGTGCATGGATGGACGGTGCCAAGGAAGTGGATGGCAAGAAGGAACTGTCGATCCCGCTGCCCGGCACCACCTATCTGATGGTCTGCCCCGCCGAGGTCGCACTGCGCCGAGGCTCCAGCAAGTGCCGCATGCTGCAGGCCGGCTCGCCCGAGCTGCAGGACATCGGCGATGCGCGCCAGTTCGTCATCGTGATGTATGTCTACCGCTACGGCGAACTGCTGTGGCGCGGCCCCGGCCCGTACCGCTGATGGGTAGTGCCGAGCCATGCTCGGCACTACAGTCGCCAGGCATCGGCTGCATCGGCCAGCCAAAAGCTTACCCCTCCCCAACCCTCCCCTTCGCTACGCGAAAGGGAGGGGCAAGAGCGTAGTGCCGAGCCATTCTAGGCACAACACTAGGCAGGGCGCGGCGCCCTCCGCCGGGCCCACGCGGCCCCCGCCCCCCCCCCCCCCATCCGGCGGCGCAAAGGGCG
>NZ_JBRRCU010000066.1:0-24311 GCF_056759195.1 Stenotrophomonas sp. STEN083
CTCGGCAGGGGCTCTACCGGTAGTGCCTCTGCCGAGCGTGGCTCGGCACTACGCTCCCTGCCTTTGGCCGCAGGCCAAGGGGAGGGCTGGGGAGGGGTGGCTTTTGGCTTTGGCTTTGGCTTTGGCTTGGAAAGCCTGTGCCGAGCATGGCTCGGCACTACAGTTGCTCACCTATATCCCGCTGCCTGCAGCTCGAACAACTCCGCATAGCGCCCGCCTTCGATCATCAGCTCTTCGTGGGTGCCGCTGGCTTCGATGCGACCGTCAGCCAGCACCAGGATGCGATCTGCCATGCGCACCGACGAGAAACGATGTGAGATCAGCACGGCAGTGCGGTTGTCCGACAGCTCCTTGAAGCGTTGGAATACCTCGAACTCGGCACGCGCATCCAGTGCGGCGGTCGGCTCGTCGAGGATCATCACCTGCGCATCGCGCATATAAGCACGGGCGATGGCGATCTTCTGCCACTGGCCGCCGGACAGGTCCACGCCGGTCTTGAAGCGGCGGCCAATCAGCTGGTCATAGCCCGCGGGCAGGGCGTCGATCACTTCATCGGCCAGTGCGCGTCGCGCTGCATTCTGGATCCGATCCTTGTCGTACATCGACTCGACCAAGCCTACGCCGATGTTCTCGCCAGCAGACAGGTGGTAGCGCACGAAGTCCTGGAAGATCACGCCCATGTTGGCGCGCAGGTCGTCCAGGTCGTAATCGCGCAGGTCGCGGCCATCGAGCAGGATGCGGCCTTCGTCCGGGTCGTACAGGCGCGCCAGCAGTTTGACCAAAGTGGTCTTGCCAGCGCCGTTCTCGCCAACCAGTGCAATCACTTCGCCAGCCTGCAGATGGAAGCTCAGATTGCGTACCGCCCAGCGCTCGGCATCGGGGTAGCGGAAGCCGACGTTGTCGAACACGAAGCCGTCGCGGATCGGCCGCGGTATGGCGATGGCATCCGGACGCGAGCGGATCTCCGGCTCGATGGCATAGAACGAGAACAGATCATCCAGATACAGCGCCTGCCCTGCGACCTGCGAGAAGCCGGTGAGCAGACCTTCCAGCAACTGGCGCAGGCGTAGGAAGCTGCCGGACAGGAAGGTCAGGTCGCCGATGCTGAAGTCGCCGCGGATGGTGCGCCAGGCGATATAGCCATAAGCAGCGTAATAGCCAAGCGTGCCAAGGGCAGCCAGCAGCGTTCCCCATATTGCACGTTTGCGGGCCAACGCACGGTTGGCTTTGTAGAAGCGCTCGGCCAGCAGCTTGTAGCGGTCGATCAGGAAACGGTTGAGGTTGAATATCTTCACCTCCTTGGCCGTTTCCACGCTGGCACCTACCTGACGCAGGTAATCGAGCTGGCGGCGCTCGGGGGTCCAGCTGAAGTTGAGCGAATAGCCCAGCGTGTTGAAGTGCGACTCGCCGATGAAGGCCGGGATCAAGGCAATCGCCAATAGCACGATCAGCCACGGTGCGTAGACGATCAGGCCGGCGGCAAAGCTGATGACGGTGATGGTGTCCTGCACCTGGCCGAACAGCTGACTCATCAGGCTCATGCGGCCCATGGTCTGGCGGCGGGCCCGGTCCAGCTTGTCCTGCAGGTCGGGGTCTTCGAAGTCTTCCAGGTCGAGTTCGGCGGCGTGCTCCATCAAACGCACACTGGTGGCGTTGGTGAACAGCTCGGAGAGCAGCGAATCGGCGTAGTTGATCAATCGGCCAAGCAGATCAGAGCCGATCGCGATGGCCAACTCCAGCAACAGCAGCTCAAGCAACGTGTTGAGGTGGCCACTGGAGAATGCTTCTGCCAGAGGTGGCATCGGACCGGCCCCGGCCAGACGCACGGCTTCATCGATGATCAGCTTGCCTACGTACAGCATCGCCACCGGCATCAGGGCGCGGATCAGTCGCAGGCCGAGGCTGGTGATGGTCAGCCAGCGGCTGGTCTGCCACACCTGCCGCAGGAACGGCGGCAGGTTGCGCATCGCATCCACGCGCTCGCGGAAGCTGGGTTTCTTGGCTGGAGCGGGCTCGGGGCGGGGCATGGGGGGACTCAAGCGGCGAGGTGCGGGTTCAGGTTACCCGCAAATGCACTGCCTTCGATGTATCAGTGGACTCAACCGTCTTTGTCGAGGTCGATATCGCCCATCTGCGCATCGTCGCGACCATCAGGGTTGTCACGGACAGCCTCGCCTGCGCTACCGAACGATCGCTTGCCGTTGTCGACATTGAGATGGCTGACCACGGTGCGCACGCCTTCGATGGCGGCGATGACCGATTCAACCTTGTGCTTGACCTCGGTGCTGGGAACGTCGCCGGACAAGGTCACCTGGCCATCCCTGACCTGGGCCAGTACCTGCGAGGTCTGCGCTTGCTGGCCAAGGGTGTGGACGACTTCATCGCCGATCAGGGTGTCGGAGCGTTCTGCGGCCATGGTTGGGTCCTCTGGATGTGGGACTTCCACCATGGCGGATCAAGTGTGAGTTTGTTGTTACTTGGGAGGCTTTGCTTCGCTCCCTCCCTTTGCCGAAGGCAAGGGGAGGGTCGGGGAGGGGTGCTTTGGCCTTTGGCTGTGGTTTTGGCTCGTGCTTCTGCTTGTGCCGTCATTCCCGCGAAGGCGGGAATCGCTCTTGCTCTGCTTTTGCCTTGGCAATGGGCAGGGACTGGCAGAAAAGTGCAACGGAAACGACAAATGCAGCGACAAATTCAAATGCAGGAGCGATTCCCGCCTTCGCGGGAATGACGGCCTAAAAGCGGGTAGCGAAAACCCCAAATGCACAAAGCCCAAACGCCCGCGCCTGGTATTTCAACTACGCGGCCCTTCCGGCGGCGGTGGCTCCGACGACTGCAGCGCTACCGGCAGATGCCAACCAAAATGCATCGCCATCATCCGCAAGCCAAAGCACAGCCCGGCACCAACCAGCGCACAAGGTAGCGGCGGCAATCCCAGCCAGTAACCCACCGCAACCACAGCAGCACCCGCCAACGCCGCAACCGCATACAACTCGGCCTGCAGCACCAATGGGACCTGCGCCAGCAGCACATCACGGGCAATGCCGCCGCCAATGCCGGTCAACATGCCCAAGGCAGCCGCCATCGGCGGATCGATGCCATACGCCAATGCCTTCTGCGTACCGGCTACGGCAAACAGCGCCAGCCCCATCGCATCGAACATCCGCACCGGGTACTGCATGCGCTCGATCAGCGGCGCCCAGAAGAAAGTGACGACGCCAGCGGCCAAGGTGATGGCTGGATAGCGCCAGTCGCTGATCGCCGCAACCGGGGTGGCGCCGATCAGCAGGTCGCGGGTGATGCCGCCGGCCAGCGCCGCCGCGAACGACAGCACCAGCACGCCGAAGATATCCAGCCGCCGACGTACCCCCATCGTCGCTCCGGACAGGGCGAAGACGAAGGTGCCGATAAGGTCGAGGATCAGTACAAGGGTTCCCATGCGCCGTATTGTGCGGTGTGTCGCGGGCTGCGGCCATCAGTCCGGTCTGGATTGATGGCCTTGGGTTCCTCTATCGATCAGGGTAGCGGCGGCAGCAGGCTGGCGCCGAGTCGGTTCCAGGCATTGATCACCGCCACGGCCATGCTCAGGTCGCTGATGCCCTTGTCATCGAAATGCGGCCTCAACGCGTCGAAAGCAGCCTGCGAGGGCGCGCCGTCCGGCAGCCGGGTCATGGCCTCGGCCCAGCCCAAGGCAGCGCGCTCGCGCTCATCGAAGAAGCGGCTCTCGTGCCAGGCTGGCAGGGTGTCGAGCTTGCGCGGCTCGATGCCGGCCTTGCGCAGGGCGGTGCCGTGCATGTCCATGCAATAGCCGCAGCCATTGATCTGCGATACGCGCAGGAACACCAGTTCCTGCAGCTCCTGTTCGATCGAGCTGTCGTGCACGGCCTTGCTGGTGGCCAGCAACCCCTTGAAGGCGTCGGCGGCCAGGCGAGCATAGGGGACGCGGGGGAAAGTAGTAGCAGACATGGGTTTCTCCAGACGGCCACCACGGCCGTCATTCATTACAAGGACGCGCCAGCGACGTCGGTCGTGACAAGCGCGGGCAACTTTTCCGGATTGAGCACGCTGTACAGCGCAGCGATGCGTCCATCCACCACTTCGATGGTGGTGAATGAGGCTAGCTTGCCCGCAGCAAAGCGCAGAATCGCCAGCTCGCCGTTGACGTAGCCAAGCTGCGCGGGCAGGGTGCCACCGCGTCGGGCGATGGCCCAGTACAGGCGGCCGATGCGCTCGGCGCCGAGCAGGGGACGAACAGTTGCGGTAACCAGTCCGCCGCCGTCCGAGACCGCAGTGGCATTCGCATGCAGCAGGGCCTGGATGGCGCTGCTGTCGCCGCGTTGCGCCGCCTCCATGAAGCGCTGCAGCAGCTGCCGGTGCTGTGCCGGTGCAGGCTGGAAGCGCGGCGCGCCAGCCTGCAGGCGCTGTTTGGCGCGGCGTACCAGTTGCCGGCAATTGGCCTCGCTGTGGCCGATCAAGCTGCCGATCTGGCGGTAATCGTGGTCGAAGGCTTCCTTTAGCACGAAGGCGGCGCGTTCGTCGGGGCTCAGCTGTTCGAGCAAGGTCAGGAAGGCGAAGGAGACTTCGTTGGCGACGGCATGGATCTGCGCTGGGTCCGCTTCGGTGTCCGAGGCCAGTTCGACCTGCAAAGGTTCCGGCAGCCATGGGCCCACGTAACGCTGGCGCTCGCGCTTGGCTGCACGCAGGCGGTCCAGGCTGAGCCGGGTGGTGGCGGTGACCAGCCAGGCCTCGGCGTCGCGGATGTCGGCGGTGTCACTGCCAGCCCAGCGTAGCCAGGCGTCCTGCAGCACGTCCTCGGCGTCCGCGCGACTGCCCAGCATGCGGTAGGCCAGTGCCAGCAGACGCGGGCGGTGGGTCTGGAAAGTGGTTTCGGCGTTCATACGGGGAGGACGGTGCAGGGCGGGCTGGCGTGACAGCGCCACTTTGCCTGAACAAGAGCCGGCCGTTGTAGGAGCGGCGTCAGCCGCGAAGCTGAAGAACTGTCGGTCCGCCGGCTTCGCGGCTGACACCGCTCCTACAACCAAGGGCGGGCAGCACTGCGCGGCGTCAAGGCGTAAAATGGTGGGCTGAACCCCCGCCAGCCTTCAGCAAGCGAGCAAGCCCGTGACATCGATCAAGCAGGAAGACCTCATCCAGTCCGTCGCCGACGCACTGCAGTACATCTCGTACTACCACCCGGTCGACTACATCAAGAACCTCTCCGCCGCCTATGAGCGCGAAGAGTCGCCGGCGGCCAAAGAGGCCATCGCGCAGATCCTGATCAACTCGCGCATGTGCGCCGAAGGCCACCGCCCG
This sequence comes from Stenotrophomonas sp. STEN083, assembly GCF_056759195.1. Taxonomy (NCBI): domain Bacteria; kingdom Pseudomonadati; phylum Pseudomonadota; class Gammaproteobacteria; order Lysobacterales; family Lysobacteraceae; genus Stenotrophomonas; species Stenotrophomonas sp. STEN083. The sequence goes on from NZ_JBRRCU010000066.1 coordinate 5,308, forward strand.
ATCTGCCAGGACACGGGTATCGTTACCGTGTTCCTGGAAATCGGTATGAACGTGCGCTGGGACGACGCCACCATGGGTGTCGAGGACATGGCCAATGAGGGCATCCGCCGCGCCTACGCCTATCCGGACAACAAGCTGCGCGCCTCGGTGCTGGCTGACCCGGCTGGCAAGCGCACCAATACCAAGGACAACACCCCGGGTGTGGTCAACGTAAAGGTCGTGCCGGGCAATACAGTCGACGTGATCGTCGCCGCCAAGGGTGGCGGTTCGGAAGCCAAGAGCAAGTTCGCCATGCTCAATCCGTCTGATTCGATCGTTGATTGGGTGCTCAAGACCGTGCCGACCATGGGCGCTGGCTGGTGCCCGCCGGGCATGCTCGGTATCGGTATTGGCGGCACCGCCGAGAAGGCGATGCTGCTGGCCAAGGAGTCGCTGATGGAGCCGATCGACATCACCGATCTGCAGGCCCGTGGCGCCTCCAACCGTGCCGAAGAGCTGCGTCTTGAACTGTACGAGAAGGTCAACGCGCTCGGCATCGGTGCGCAGGGCCTGGGCGGCCTGACCACGGTGCTCGACATCAAGGTCAAGGATTTCCCGACCCACGCCGCCAACTTGCCGGTAGCGATGATCCCGAACTGCGCCGCTACCCGCCACGCGCATTTCACCCTGGACGGCAGCGGCCCGGTGATGCTGGACCCGCCGTCGCTGGAAGACTGGCCGCAGCTGACCTACGACGCATCCAAGGGCACCCGCGTCGACCTGGACAACATCACCCCGGAAGAAGTGGCTGCGTGGAAGCCGGGCCAGACCCTGCTGCTCAACGGCAATCTGCTGACCGGCCGCGACGCCGCGCACAAGCGCATGGTTGAGATGCTCAACAAGGGTGAGCAGCTGCCGGTGGACCTGAAGGGCCGCTTCATCTATTACGTCGGCCCGGTCGATCCGGTGCGTGACGAAGTGGTGGGCCCGGCCGGCCCGACCACCGCGACCCGCATGGACAAGTTCACCCGCCAGATCCTGGAGCAGACCGGCCTGTTGGGTATGGTCGGCAAGGCCGAACGCGGTCCTGCGGCGATCGAGGCGATCCGTGACAACAAGTCGGCTTACCTGATGGCGGTTGGTGGCTCGGCCTACCTGGTGTCCAAGGCGATCAAGGCTTCCAAGGTGGTTGGCTTCGCTGACCTGGGTATGGAAGCCATCTACGAGTTCACCGTGCAGGACATGCCGGTGACTGTGGCGGTCGACTCCACCGGCGAATCGGTTCACAAGACTGGTCCCCGCGAATGGCAGGCACGCATCGGCAAGATTCCGGTGATCGTCGAGTAATCGGCACCTGTCACTGGTGATGCAGCGACGGCCCGGGCTATGCTCGGGCCGTCGTCGTTTGCAGGGATGGTTCGATGCGCGAATTTCAATGGATGTGTGCTTGTGTGGTGTTATTGCTTGCCGCTTGCGCGAGCGATGGCGGAGGTTGGGGTAATGCGCCACGCAATGACCCAGCAGCCTGCGTGAACTATTGCCAGAATGCCTATCAGCGCTGCAACGCCAACCCGAGCGGCTATGGCGATTGCGGTGAAGCAAACCGCAGCAACCAGTGCGAAAAGATCACCAATCCTGAGTTGCGTGGCGCCTGCCAGACCTCGCAGGCGTTCTGCCAGAACCGCTCTGCTGCCTCGGTGTGTGGTGAACGCTTGAATAGCTGCATGAACAGCTGTAACTGAACCAGCCGATAGCTGCAGAGAGCCTGTAGTGCCGAGCCATGCTCGGCAGAGGCTTTCCCGGGACGGCATCAAATCATCAGCTTCGCGGCTTGCGCCGCTCCCACAAAACATGGCGGCGCGGCATTTGCCCCCTCCCTTTGCCGTGGGCAAGGGGAGGGTTGGGGAGGGGTGCTTTGGTTTCTTTCTGTTGCTGTTGCTGCGGCGGTGGGTTGATCAGCTTCGCGGCTCACGCCGCTCCTACAGGCGTGGTGCATGGCTTGGTTAGAATGCACTCTTCTCCAGCCGGGAACTCAGCGCATGTCAGTTGTTCTGTATGGATCGCAAAGTACTGCTTCGTTGGTTGTGCATTGGTTGTTGATCGAGCTCGGCATCGAGCATGAATTGCGCCAGCTCGACTTTGAGCGCGGTGAGCAGAAGTCAGCGGAGTTCCTTGCGATCAATCCGGCCGGCCGAGTCCCTGCGTTGATCATCGATGGCCAGGTGCTGACCGAGTCTGCTGCCATCGCCATGCAGTTGGCCGATCTGCATCCGCACGCGGGCTTGGCGCCTGCGCTTGGTACGGCCGCGCGTGGCGACTATTACCGTTGGATGTGCTTCTGCGTGTACACCTTGATGCCGGCCTATCGCGCCTGGTTCTATCCACAGGAGCCTGCGGGTGAGCTGCATGCAGACGAAGTGAAGCAGCGGGCCCGGCTGCAGTTGGAGGCGGCCTGGCAGCAGATGGCCGATCACCTGGGTGCGCATGGCCCCTACGTTCTGGGCGATCAGCTGAGCGTCGTCGATTTCACGTTGACGATGTTGATGCGCTGGAGTCGCAACATGCCGCGTCCCACCGACAGCTGGCCGGTGCTGGCTGCGCATGCGGCGCGGATGAAGGCTCGGCCGGCGTTTGCCGAGGTTTATCGGCGCGAGGGGATCAACGATTGGTTGTGAGTGCGGTGACGCGAAGCTTCAGGCGACTGTGGCTTCGCGGCTTACGCCGCTCCTGCAAGAGCTGGGGCGGATCGCTCAGTCGACGTGATCCTCGAACTTGCGACCGCCCTGGAACGGCATCAGGTGTTGCTTGATGATGCCGTTCGGTACGGTTTCCAGCTTCATCACGCCGTACTCCTGCGGCCATTGGGCTTGATCGCGCGGTAGCTTGAAGGTGCCCATCAACATGTCCACCAGCGGCAGGTGGATGGCGTAATTGACGTCCACATACTCCTGCTGTCGGGCGTGGTGCCAGTGGTGGTAGCGCGGTAGTACCAGCAGATATTCCAGCCAGCCAAAGCGGATGCCGAGATTGGCGTGTGCCAGCACCGCCTGCAGGCCGACCAGGATCACGTAGGCGTTAACCGCCGAGGTGGAGAAGCCGAGGATCAGCAGCGGCAGCAGCACGGCGCTGCGGGTCAGTACGATCTCGACAAAATGCACCCGCGAGCCGGCCAGCCAATCCATGTGCCGGCTGGAGTGGTGCACGGCGTGGAAGCGCCAGAGCCAGGGAATGTTGTGATAGGCGCGGTGCAACAGGGCCTGGGCCATGTCGGCGACAAAGACCGCGATCAGGAACTGTGCCCACACCGGCAATGACTGGATCGCTGCCTTCAAGGAGGGAAAGGCAGCCAGCCCGGCGATGGTCGAGGTGGAAGCGGTGACCAGGATCAGGATGAACTGCACCAGCACGTGGCTCATGAAGAAATACGCCACGTCGGTGCGCCAGCCGGGACGTAACGGCGAAAGCTCGCGTTTGCCGAGATAGCGCTCCAGCGGCACGAACACCAGTGCCGAGAAAAACAGCGACAGTACGAACCAATCCAGCCCCAGCGAGTAAGGGGTCTTGCCGATGGCATCGAACTGCACGTTGGTGCCGCCCAGCAGTACCGCCACGGTTGCCGTGCCCACGCCCAGGGTGGCGATACGCTTGTTGCGATCGCGCAGGATCGCAACCGTGCCCATGATGAAAGCCGCGGCCAAACCCACCAGCAGCAGGTGGCGGGCAAACTGCTCGTTGTAGACCGCTCGGAACTCGCGGCTGGTCAGCAGTTCGGGGAAATGGAAGCAGGCGACCGCCAGCAGGCTCAATACGCCGAGTAGCGCGGAGCTGTAGGCGAAGAATGAGCGGCGGGTGCGGGCCATTGCGGACTTCCTGTCTTTGATCGGGCGATTCTGCCTGTGTCTGCTGAACGGGGGAAGTAGTACAGACGCCCTGGCCGCCCTGTTTCACGCTGGCTGTGCAGGTATGCCGGTAGCTTGATCTGCATCAGGCACGGGCACGCCACGTGCTTGTACGCTGGCCTTTCCGGGAATGATCTGGGGTGGATGGATGAGCGGATTGACGGTTCCGGTGAGCGCGGCTGATCACATCCAGGGCAATCTGGACGCTGCGGTCGTATTGGTTGAGTACGCGGACTACCAGTGCCCGTATTGCGGCGAGGCGTTCTCCTTGGTCAAGCGCCTGCAGCAGCGCTTTGGCGATGGGCTATGCCTGGTGTTCCGCAACTTCCCGTTGGTGCAGGCGCACCCACAGGCCTTGCCTGCGGCGATCACCGCCGAGTACGCCGGCGCCCATGGCAAATTCTGGGAGGCGCATGACGCCTTGTTCCGCAGCCAGCAGCAGCTGGGTGAGGTGGTCTACCGTGAGTTGATGCGTGAGTTGGGCTTGCCGGAAGAAGGCTTGGCTGCAGCAATGGATGACAACAACAATCTGCTGCACATCCAGCGTGATATCGAAAGTGGCATGCGCAGCGGCGTCACCGGTACGCCGGCTTTCTTCATCAATGGCGAACTGTTCCAGCCCAGGGAGAGCTTCGAAGAGCTCTACGACGCTATCGTCCAAGCCAGCGCCAGGCGCAACTGAGGCTGGCTGGCGCAGCCGAAAGCGGCGCCAGAGCAGCTGCTGCGGACAATGTTCAGCCGATCAGGCTGAGCACGGTCTCTGGCGGGCGGCACAAGGCCGTGCCCTTGGCGGTACGCACGATAGGGCGATTGATCAGCGTCGGGTGCTGGCTCATTGCATCGATCAATGCGGTCTCGTCATCGAGCTTGGCGGCCAATCCCAGCTCGGCGTAGGCCGCTTCCTTGCTGCGCAGCAGGTCGCGGGCCGGCATGCGCATGGCGTCCAACAGCGTGCGCAGCTGTGCGGCCGAAGGAGGGCTGTCGAGGTAGTTGATCACCTCGACGTCGACACCGGCCTCCTGCAACAGCGCCAGCGCGCCGCGTGAGTTGGAGCAGCGGTTGTTGTGCCAGATGGTCGCTTTCATTGCTTAGAACCACTCCAGCAGCGACACGCCCAGGCCGATGTACGTCGCCCGGTGGTTGTAGTCGATCATGCTCTCGCCGTAGCCATCAAACACCTGCACATGGCCGCGCAGCAGCTTGTTGATCGGGAAGCCGTAATCCACCTGCAACGAGCCATGCGCGCGGTCGCCGCTGCGCAGTGAGTGGCGGCCGGTGATGGCCAGCTCGTGCCCGTTGCGGTTGTAGACCAGGGTGGCGTCGCCACGGCCCATGTAGTCCTCGATATCCGGGTTGTTGTCGTCGCGGCGACCTTCCGGGATGCGGTACCAGGGACGCAGCATGATGGCCCAGTTCTCACGGTCCAGGCCGACGTTCATCACCACCCGGTTCCAGCTGCGCGAGAGTGGATCACTGCGGCCGTTGGATTGGTGGTTGAGGCTGATGCCGGTCATGCGCCCGTTCCAGCCGAACAGCGAGTAGCCGTTGCGGAAGGTCAGCATCACTTCCGGTTCGTAGTTGGTCTCGCGGAACGGGCGCGACAGCTCACTGTTATAGGCCTGCCAGCGCGAGCTTTGGGTGTAACCGACCCAGATGTCACCGTTGTCGCCAAACAGGTTCTCGGTGACCTTGGTCTTGAAGCTGAGCTGGAACTTCAGCTCGGTACTTTCAAGTTCTTCGGCCTGGGTGACGGTGTTGTTGGGATTGGGCGAGTGCGGCATCTCGTTGGGCTTGCTGCTCCAGAAAGCAGGCAGCAGATATACCGGCTTGTAGGCGCGCAGCTGGAACATTCCCAGCTTGGAGTCCTTGGCCAGCTCCCATCGGCTGTCCAGCAAGGAGCCACGGCCGGCATTGGCGGCCGCCGAATCCAGTTCGTCATGCGCGAACAGCTCATTGCGGCGCGGCAGCGGCTCGTCCAGCTCCTTGGCGGTGGCCTTGGCCTCCTTGCGCGCCTGCAGGGCGGCGGCTGCCGCGGCATCGGCGGCACGAGTATCGGTGGCGGTGCGGCCTAGCGCGCTGTCGTAGCAGGCCAGGCGGGTTGCATCGGTCTCAAGCGCGAAGCAGGCCTGCGGTGAGGCGGGCGTCGGCATCGATTCCTGCGCAAGAGCCGAAGCGCTGGTGCCGCTCAGGATGAGCAGCAGGGCATGGGGAAGAGCTTGTTTTCGCATGGGTTCCATCCGGTCGCGGTGGGGTGGCCGGGCCGGGGCAATCGGGGGAAATTGCACGCCGGCAGCATTGGTAAGTTGGGGATTGTCGATGATTCCCGGGTCGAGATGGTGTTACGACGGCCCTCAGAAGAACCAGGCAATGGCGAACACGCCGACCATGGCGACCGCCAGGCCCAGCTTGAGTGCGACCCCAAGGACGATGCCCAGCCAGGTGCCGAGGCCAACCTTGGTGGCTTGGCCGAGCTGGCGGCCATGCAGGTATTCGCCGCCCAGCGCGCCCAGGAACGGGCCCACAAACAGGCCGATGGGCATGAAGAACAGGCCAACTACCGTACCTATCGCCGAGCCGATCAGGGCCTGCTTGCTGGCGCCGACCTTCTTGGCACCGGCGATGGTGCAGAGCACATCCACGATGATCGAGATGACGGTCAATACGCCCAATACGACCAGTGGTAGCCAGCCCACCCGGTCGAATCCATCGCCCCAGGCCGCCAGCAGCAGGCCGACGAAGACCAACGGCACCCCCGGCAGCGCGGGCAGGATGATGCCGGCTATGCCGACCAGAACCAACAAGGCGCCAACCAGATAGAAGATGAATGAATAGTCCATGGTTACTCTGAGGGGGGTCGTATAGGGGTTGACTTTAATGCATGTGCCGGTGTTGCAATTTATTTAGCCCCGAGTTAAGTTGCAGCCGCTGAGCTTGGCAAGGTCACCGTGAATCGTGGCCTGATGGGTAGATCCAAGGATTTGCTGCATCGTTGCACCTCGCTTCCTCCTTGCAACCAGCCGCCTCACCGGGCGTAACCATCAAACGAAAGAGCTACAGGGAGTAAGTCGAGATGTCTGATCGCGAAACCGGTACCGTCAAGTGGTTCAACGACGCCAAGGGCTTCGGCTTCATCAGCCGCGAAAATGGTGAGGACGTGTTCGTGCACTTCCGCGCCATCCAGACCGATGGCTTCAAAAGCCTGAAGGAAGGCCAGAAGGTCACCTTCACCGTTGTGCAGGGCCAGAAAGGCCTGCAGGCTGACGCTGTACAGCCGGCCTGATCCGGCGGCAGTGCAGCCAAAAGAAAGGCCCGCGCATGCGGGCCTTTCTTCGTCAGCGCTAACGGTAGCGGCTCAGCGGATCACCACGCGGCCGTTGACCACGCGCACATAGGTGTTCTCGCGGATCCCGCCCAGGTCCTTCTGGTTGACCACGATCACGCGGCCATCGTCCATGCGCACCTGGATGTCATACGAGTTGCCGGTGACGTTCTGCTGGATCTTGTTGCCGGCCATGGCGCCACCAACGGCACCAGCGACGGCGGCGATGTTCTGGTTGCCCTTGCTGCCGCCGGTCTTGTCGGAAATCTCGTGGCCGGCCACGGCGCCGACGATGCCGCCCAGGATGGCGCCGGTAGCGCTGGGAGCGGTACGGCCGGAGGCGACGGTATCGATGCGGGTGACGATGCCGCAGTCGGTGCAACGGTTCTGGTTGTAGCCGTTGTTGTTGCCGTAGTTGCCACCATTGTTGTAGCCGCCGTTGTTGTAGCCACCACCGTAACCGGGGGAGGTGGCGCAACCGGCCAGCGCCAGACTGGCAATTGCGCCTGCAGCGATCAGTTGGATCTTCATGGTGTTTCTCCTTGCCAGATTGAAAGTGGGTACAGCTGTGTGACCCGCGGCGAAGATCCTGCGGTTTTGCATGTGAATGGAGGGCCAATCACGTGTTGAAACGCAGTTTGCTTACTTGAAATCCTGATGACATGACTTGCAGTCGCTGCCGATTTTTTGCACTGCAGCAGCCAGTGCCGCGCAGTCTGCAGCTGGCTTGGCCAGTGCATCGTTCAAGGTGGCGCGGTAGCGGCTGGCGTGTTGCTGGAATCGCTCATCATCGCGCAGGCCGGGGAAGGCGGTCTCCAGATCGTTGGCCAGTGCGCGCAGGGTCTGCAGGCGCGGCGTGCTGTCGATGACGCTGCAGCGATTCTGCTTCTGGCTCTCGCCCAGCAGCTGGGCTTGTTTGGCCATCACCGTCATCAGGCTGTCCGGGAAGTGATCCTGGCGGGCCTGGATGGCACGCATGCCCATCACGGTGGCGATCACCCCGATCAGCAGGCCGGCGAGCAGGACGAACAGGTAGCGCGAGGCTTTGGACGGGGGGCGGGCGGGTGCAGGGTCGGACATTGCGTTGGCTCCAGGCTACGTGGCAAAGGGGTTCGACTGCCGGCCATTATGCAGCGGCATGAGCGAAGCCCGTGTCATGGTGCGGTTGGCCAACTCACCGCAGGACCGGAGCAGACCGTAAAATGCGCGGATGAAAGAAGAACTGCGTGAGCGCTTTGCCGGTATCGACCGGCTGTACGGAGCTGGAACCATCACCCACCTGAGCGGCTGCAAGGTCGCCGTGGTAGGCATGGGCGGGGTTGGATCGTGGATCGTGGAGGCGCTGGTGCGCTCGGCGGTCGGCCATTTGAGCCTGATCGATGCCGATGATATCTGTGTCTCCAACACCAATCGCCAGCTGCCGGCGATGGCCGGGCAGTATGGGCGCAACAAGGCGTTGGCGATGGCCGAGCGTTGCCGCGCGATCAACCCGGATGTCCAGGTCGAGGCGGTGGAGTCGTTCCTGACCCCGGCCAATATGGCCGAGCTGCTGGATCGCGGCTTTGACCTGGTGATCGATGCCTGCGACAGCTTCCGGGTTAAGGTGGAAACCATCGCCTGGTGCCGCCGCCGCAAGCTGCCGATGATCACCATCGGCGCGGCTGGCGGACGTACCGATCCGACCCTGGTGCGGGTGCGCGACGTGTCGCGGACCGAGCACGACGCAATGATGGCGCTGATCCGCAAGAAGCTGCGCAGCGAATTCAACTTCCCCAAGAGCGCAAAGCGCTACTTCGGCGTGCCGGCGGTGTATTCGCTGGAGAACGTGAAGTACCCGCAGGCCGATGGCAGCGTCTGTGGCATCCGTCCGAACCTGGGCCCGGATGAAGCCTTGAAGCTGGATTGCGGCGGTGGCCTGGGGGCGGCGACCCACATCACCGGCGCGTTTGCGTTCGTGGCGGTGGGCAAGGCGCTGGAGATGCTGTTGAAGAACCGCGGGTAAAGACAGGCGGGCGGCTGTGGTTTGTGGGAGCGGCGTCAGCCGCGAAACTGGCATTGCTGAAAATGCCAGGGTGTTCGTGATCTGACTGACCTGTGGCTGCGCGGCTGACGCCGCTCCCACAATCGGACCTATAACCCAAACAGCCGCTTCGCATTGGCTGTGGTCTGCGCGGCGATATCCGCCGCCGGTTGCTGGCGCAGCTCAGCGACGGTATCCATGATCTGCCGTAGCCGCGCCGGCTCATTGCGCTGGCCGCGGATACCTGCATCCGGCTGATCCGGAGCATCGGTTTCCAATAACAGATACTCCAGCGGCATCTGCGTCACCAGGCCGCGTAGCCGGTTGGCGCGCGGGTAGGTGATGGGGCCGCCCAGACCGATCATGAAGCCTAGGTCCCATAGCTGTCTTGCCTGCTCCGGGCTGCCGGAAAAGCTATGCACCACGCCGCTGAGTTTGCCGACACGACGAATGCGCAGGATCACTTCATCCAGGGCTCGGCGTGCATGCACGATCAGTGGCAGCTGGGCGTCCCGTGCCAGTTCCAGTTGGCCCTGGAAATACAGGCGCTGTGCTTCCGGATCGAGATCGTCGACGAAGAAGTCCAGCCCGCATTCACCAATGGCACAGGGTGACTCGCGCTCCACCCAGTCACGCAGCTGCTGCAGGTGTTCGGGACGGTGCTCCGGCAGGAACATCGGGTGCAGGCCGTAGGCCGGATGCAGGCCTGCATCCGAAGCGCAGACCTCACGCAGCTTGGGCCAGCTGGCCGCAGTCACCGCCGGCACGATCTGCATGCCCACGCCGGCAGCGCTGGCGCGGGCGATCACCGCCTCGCGGTCGATGTCGAATTCAGCTGCATCCAGATGGCAGTGGCTGTCTACCAGCAGCACGGCTCAGCGCTTGCCCCGCAGTATCGGGGGCTCGGCCGGGTCCTTGCGTCGCTTCCAGTTGGCGAGCAGCAAAGTGCTCAGGCCAAACAGGATTTCATCGACAAACGGGATCGGGTCGGGCAGCAGCATGCTGATGACGAACAGCGCACCGGTCAGTTTGAACAGGGTGGGGTAGCGCAGCTTGCGTGCCCATTCCAGAAACGGCGACAACATCATGCTCGACATGGCGTATCCAGATGAGGAGGGGTTCAGACTGCCCTGTCGGATCAGGGCCAGCAGGCTGAATATTGCGACGAGTTAAGTGATTTCGATAGGGTGACGACAGAAATACTGGCCTCTGTTCAGCTTGTCCATGCTGGAATCCCCTCATCACAAACGCGGCCAGCCGCACGGAGACAGATCATGAAGAGCACAACCACGACCGTTTTGGTTGCCGCCGGCGCGTTGCTGGTAGGTGGCATCGCCACCGCCGCCTTCATGCAGGGCCGCGACAAGGCCAGCACCGCACCTCTGGTCGAGGGCGCACGCCCGGTGCTGGATACCTCGCCGCTGGCAGACGACGCCGCGCTTACCGGCAAGGTGGACAACCCGGCTGAGCCGCAGCTGCAATATGCAGACGTGCTCAAGGTGGCCCCGGTGACGCAGAAGGAACGCGTTTACGGCACGGTCACTGGTAGCGACCCGATCCGCGAAAGCTCCACCACCAGTACCCCGCATGAAGTCTGTGAGGACGTAGTGGTGCAGGAGCGCCTGCCGGAGCGTGATGGCAATGTCGGCGGCACCGTTGCCGGTGCGGTCATTGGCGGTCTGCTGGGCAACCAGGTCGGCGGCGGTAACGGCAAGAAGGCAGCCACCGCTGCTGGTGCGGTGGCCGGTGGCATGATTGGCAACCAGGTTGATAAGCGTCACGTTGGTGGTCGTGTGGTCAATCGCACCGAGCGCCAGTGCCACACCGAACAGCGCACCGCCGAGTCCAGCCGCATCACCGGCTACAACGTCAGCTACCGCAAGCCGGATGGCAGCACCGGCACGATGCGCATGGACAGCCGACCGGGCGAGCGTGTGTCGCTGGGCAATGCCAACCAGACCGTTGGCTACGACGTGACCTACCGTTACGAAGGTGCGGAGAAGACCGTGCGCATGCAGGACCGTCCCGCCAGCGATCGCCTGCCGGTCATCAATGGCCAGTTGGTGACGCAGACCGCAGCTATGGCGCCGGCGGACAGCCGCCAGTAAACATCGCAAGCCGAAAACCTCCTCACCTCAGCTGTTGAGCCCCCCAAAAACCCACCCCCCACCTCTGGAAGCGTTTTTTTTATTGTTTTGTGGGCGCGGGTAAAGCCGCGAAGCCAGCACACGATCGGGTGGCGCGAAAACTTCTTCTGGGAGCGAACAGTGTCAGCTTCGCGGCTTACGCCGCTCCCACAAACGGGCGCCAGCAAGGCAGCTTCCGTTTGACCAGTTGGGGTGGCCGGCGCAAGCTCGGCGTCCTTGCATACCGCACACAGGAACCGCGATGAGTGTCTTCGACCTGCGACTGGAAACCGAACGCCTGCTGTTGCGGCCACCAGCTGCCGAGGACTTCGATGCCTTCGCTGCGTTCTGCGCCGATTCGCAGACGATGCAGCATCTTGGCGGTGTGCAGCCGCCATCGGTCGCGTGGCGCAGTCTGGCGGCGCTGACCGGCAGTTGGCAGCTGCTCGGCTACTCCATGTTCTCGGTGATTGAAAAAAGTAGCGGACGCTGGATCGGTCGGGTCGGACCTTGGCAGCCGCATGGCTGGCCGGGCACGGAAGTGGGCTGGGGCATCACCTCCGAGTTCTGGGGCCGTGGTTACGCGCCGGAGGCGGCACGGGCCAGTGTCGATTGGGCCTTCGATACGCTGGGTTGGCAGGAAGTAATCCATACCATCGTGCCGGCCAACACCAGTTCGGTGGCGGTAGCGCAGAAGCTGGGTGCGACTTTGCTGCGACAGGCGCGCTTGCCCGCACCGGCCGATATCGAGGTGGATGTGTGGGGTCAATCCCGGCACGCGTGGATGGCGCAGCGCTGAGAATATTTTGCTGCGGTCGCAGCTTTACCGAAGCACCCGTGATCCGGTCAGATGGACGCTGTCGTCTGCCAGTCGGTAGCGGGGAGCGGATCAGTGAGTGTTTCGGGTGCTGGGTTGCGAGTGTATGGCATGTCCTCGTCGGGCAACTGCCACAAGGTTCGGTTGCTGCTGGAGCAGCTTGGCACGCGCTACGACTGGGTCGAGGTGAACAGCGCCGAAGGCCAGACCCACACCCCGGAATTCCTTGCGCTCAATCCGAACGGAAAAGTGCCGTTGGTGCAACGCTCCGATGGTCGTGTACTGACCGAATCCAATGCGATCCTGTTCTGGCTGGCCGAAGGCACCCCGTTCCTGCCGAGCGATGGCTGGCAGCGGGCGCAGGCCTTGTCGTGGATGTTTTTCGAGCAGTACAGCCACGAGCCCTATATCGCCGTCGCGCGCTTCATCAGCATCTGGACGCCGGTCGATTCGCCGCGTCGCGATGACCTGCCGCGTCTGCGCGAGCGGGGGCATGCTGCGCTGGCCGTGATGGAGCGTCACCTGCAGGGCAATCCGTGGTTTACCGGCCCCGACTACGGCGTGGCCGATATCGCCCTGTTTGCCTACACCGCCGTGGCTGAAGACGGCGGCATTGGCCTGTCGTCGTATCCGGCGATCCAGCGCTGGCTGCAGGCCGTACAGACCCAGCCTGGCTTCATGCCGATACTGGCGGGCTGAACAATCTCACTTGATGCTTGATTCCGTCGTCTCACTTGTTTGCTGTGGAGCCTGTCTGCATGTTTGCTCGTGTACCGAATCCCATCCCGGCCCGCATGAAGGGTCTGAACCGCGCTGAGATCTGCGACACCAACTTCATTGAATTCGTCAGCGCGCTGGCGCCTGGTCCGCAACAAGGGCCGCAACCGGCCGCACCCATACTGCCAGGTAGCACGCTGGAGGCGCAGAGCTTCCGCGAGCTGTTCGAATCGCAGTTGATCAGCCGCCATCTTGACCTGATGGCGCGCGTGCTGCGCGTGCAGAACAAGGTCTTCTACACGATTGGCTCGTCCGGCCATGAAGGCAACGCGATGGTGGCGCGCGCCGCCCGGCATACCGATCCGGCCTTCCTGCACTACCGCTCCGGTGGCTTCATGGCCGAGCGCTTCCGCAAGCTGCCCGGCATGGACCCGGTGATGGATTCGGCGTTGTCGTTCGCGGCCAGCAAGGACGATCCGGCCAGTGGCGGGCGCCATAAAGTGTGGGGAAGCAAACCGTTGTGGGTGCTGCCGCAGACCTCGACGATTGCTTCACACCTGCCCAAGGCGCTGGGCACGGCGATGGCGATTGAAGCCGGCAAGCGGCTGGGTCATGGGCTGCCGATTCCCGATGACAGCATCACCATCTGCTCGTTCGGCGATGCCTCGGCCAATCACGCCACCGCCCAGACCGCGTTCAATGCAGCCGCCTGGAGCAGCTTCCAGAAGCTGCCGGCGCCGGTGTTGTTCGTCTGCGAAGACAATGGCATCGGCATCTCGGTGAAGACGCCTGAAGGCTGGATAGCCGAGAGCTTTCGGCATCGGCCGGGGCTGGATTACTTCCATGCCGACGGTCTGGATCTGGTCAACGGTTACGCCGACGTGCAGCGCGCAGTTGAGCATTGCCGGCGCACGCGGCGGCCGACCTTCCTGCATCTGCGCACCACGCGCCTGATGGGCCACGCCGGCACCGACTTCGAGATTGAATGGCGCGCATTGGAAGAGTTGTGTGCGGTCGAAGCGGGCGATCCGTTGCTGCGCTCGGCACAGGTTGCAGTGGAGTCCGGGCTGATGGACAAGGCCGAAGTGCTGGCCTTGTACGAGCAGACCCGCCAGCGCTGCTTTGCCGCCGCCGAAGATGCCGACAAGCGTCCGCGCCTGACCGATCTGCAGGATGTGATCGGGCCGCTGGCGCCGTATACGCCGGACAAGGTGCAGGCAGAGGCCGCACGCGCGGATTACAGCGAGCGGCGCCTGCAGGTATTCGGCAGCGAAGCTGGCTTGCCGGAAAACCAGCCGGGCAAGCATCTGGCAGTGCAGATCAACCAGGCACTGCATGACCTCTTCGCCAAGTACCCGGAAACCCTGTTGTTTGGTGAGGACGTGGCGCAGAAGGGTGGCGTCTACACCGTCACCAAGGGCCTGCAGAAGGCATTCGGCCCGCGCCGGGTGTTCAATACCCTGCTCGATGAAACCATGATCCTGGGCATGGCCCAGGGTTTCGCCAATATGGGTATGTTGCCGCTGCCTGAGATCCAGTACCTGGCCTATCTGCACAACGCCGCCGATCAGGTGCGCGGTGAGGCCTGCTCACTGCAGTTCTTCTCCAATGACCAGTACCGCAATCCGATGCTGATCCGCATTGCCGGGTTGGGCTATCAGAAGGGCTTTGGTGGCCATTTCCATAACGACAACTCGATCACCGCCATCCGCGATATTCCCGGGCTGGTGGTGGGTTGCCCATCGCGTGGCGATGATGCCGCGGCGATGCTGCGCACGCTTGCTGCCCTGGCAAAGGTCGATGGGCGGGTCTGCGTGTTCCTGGAGCCGATCGCGCTGTACATGACCAAGGACCTGCATGTCGCTGGCGATGGCCAATGGTTGTTCCCGTATCCGGCGCCGGACCAGGCGCTGACGTTGGGCGAGGGCAGGGTGTATGGCGAAGGCAATGATGACCTGCTGATCATCAGCTACGGCAATGGCGTACCAATGGCACTGCGCGCTGCCAGGACCATCGAGCAGCAGCATGGCTGGAAGGTACGGGTGGTGGATCTGCGTTGGTTGGTACCGCTCAATGCCGACTATATCGCCGGGCAGGCCAAGGGCGCGAAGCGGATCATCGTGCTGGACGAAGGTCGGCAGAGTGCTGGCGTGGGCGAGGGCGTGATTACTGCCCTGGTCGAAGCCGGTCATGGTCAGGTGCCGCTGCGCAGGGTGACCGGTGTGGATACCTATACGCCGCTGGCTGGTGCGGCCTTGCTGGTGCTGCCGGGTGATGCGGATGTGGTGGCGGCAGCGGCGGAGTTGGTGTGATCAGCTGGCGCTGCATAGTGGGAGCGGCATTTGTTTGCAGGAGCGGCGTGAGCCGCGAAGCTGGCAATGCTGAAATCACCTACGCGCTTGCGACCTGACTGATCTGTGGCTTCGCGGCTGACGCCGCTCCTACAGCTGCGCCCCCTCCCTTTGGCGCAGCCAAGGGGAGGTTGGGGAGGGGTTGGCTTTTGATGCCTGCAAGTACTGCCAGCTTCGCGGCTTACGCCGCTCCCACAAAAAGCGAAAACCACCGCCACCTCACAGACAAACAAAACCCCGCCAAGGCGGGGTTTTGTTTTCATGCATCAACCGCTGGATCAGCTATTGGCTTTCAGCTTGGCCAGACGCAGCCAGGTGTCGACCACGGTGTCCGGGTTCAGCGACACCGACTCGATGCCTTCCTGCATCAGCCATTCGGCCAGATCCGGGTGATCGGACGGGCCCTGGCCGCAGATGCCGACGTACTTGCCCTTGGCGCGTGCGCTCTTGATCGCCATCGACAGCAACTTCTTGACCGCAGGATTACGCTCGTCGAACAGGTGCGCGACGATCGACGAATCGCGGTCCAGGCCCAGGGTCAGCTGGGTCAGGTCGTTGGAGCCGATCGAGAAGCCGTCGAAGATCTCCAGGAACTCGTCGGCCAACAGTGCGTTGGACGGTACTTCGCACATCATGATGATCTTCAGGCCGTTCTCGCCCTGCTTCAGGCCATTGGCGGCGAGCACTTCCACCACCTTGCGGCCTTCTTCCAGGGTGCGAACGAACGGGATCATCACCCACAGGTTCTCCAGGCCCATCTCATTGCGCACGCGCAACACGGCCTGGCATTCCAGTGCGAAGGCCTTGGAGAAGCTCGGGTCGACGTAACGGCTGGCACCGCGGAAGCCGATCATCGGGTTCTCTTCGTGCGGCTCGTAGTTGCTGCCGCCGATCAGGTTGGCGTACTCGTTGGACTTGAAGTCCGACAGGCGCACGATCACCGGGTTCGGTGCGACCGAAGCGGTCAGGGTGGCGATGCCTTCAGCCAGTCGGTCCACATAGAAGCTCACCGGATCCTTGTAGCCGGCAATCTTCTCGTCGATCTTCTTTTTGGTGGCAGCGTCCTGGCGGTCGTAGTCCAGCAGCGCATTCGGGTGGATGCCGATGTGGCTGGCGATGATCATTTCCAGGCGGGCCAGGCCGATGCCAGCGTTCGGCAGCTGGCCGAAGTCGAAGGCACGTTCCGGGTTGGCCACGTTCATCATGATCTTCAGCGGTGCCGGCGGCATGTTGCCCAGATCGGTGGTGGTGCGGTCAAAGGCCAGCTTGCCAGCGTAGATGAAGCCGGTATCGCCTTCGGCGCAGCTGACGGTCACTTCCTGGCCGTCCTCGATCAGCTGGGTCGCATTGCCCGAGCCGACCACGGCCGGCACGCCCAGCTCACGCGCGATGATCGCGGCGTGGCAGGTGCGGCCACCACGGTTGGTGACGATGGCTGACGCACGCTTCATCACCGGTTCCCAGTCGGGGTCGGTCATGTCGGCGATCAGCACGTCGCCCGGCTGTACGCGGGCCATGTCGTCCAGCGACTTGACCACACGGGCCACGCCAGCGCCGATCTTGGCGCCAACGGCGCGGCCTTCGGCAATGACTTCACCCTTTTCCTGCAGCGCGTAGCGCTCGATCTGGGTGGCCTTGGCGCGCGACTTCACGGTTTCCGGGCGCGCCTGGACGATGAACAGCTTGCCGCTGACGCCGTCCTTGGCCCACTCGATATCCATCGGGCGGCCGTAATGCTTTTCGATGACCAGCGCCTGCTTGGACAGTTCCTGCACGTCCTCATCGCTGATCGAGAAGGTATTGCGCACCTCGACCGGGGTGTCTTCAATTTTGACGCGCTCGCCCGGGACGTCCGAATAGACCATGCGGATCGCCTTGGAACCCAGCGAGCGGCGCAGGATCGCCGGCTTGCCGGCATGCAGGCTGGGCTTGTAGACGTAGAACTCGTCCGGATTGACCGCGCCCTGCACGACCATTTCGCCCAGGCCGACCGAAGAGGTGACGAACACCACGTCGCGGAAGCCGGACTCGGTGTCCAGGGTGAACAGCACGCCGGAGGAGCCGACGCCCGAGCGGACCATCAGCTGCACGCCCGCGGACAGGAACACGTCCTCGTGCTTGAAGCCGTGGTGGACGCGGTAGGCGATGGCGCGGTCGTTGTACAGCGAGGCGAACACTTCCTTGACCTTGTGCACGACGTCGTCGGCACCGGTCACGTTGAGGAAGGTTTCCTGCTGGCCGGCGAACGAGGCGTCCGGCAGATCTTCGGCGGTTGCCGAGGAGCGCACGGCCACGGCGATGTCACCGCCGCCGTTTTCGGCGCTCAGCTTTTCGTAGGCGGCGCGGATGTCCTGGTCCAGCTGCGGCTGCAGCGGCGCATCGATCACCCAGTTGCGGATTTCCTTGCCGGCAACGGTCAGGGCAGCGACATCTTCCACGTCCAGCGTGGCCAGCTTGTCGAAAATGCGCTTGGACAGGTCGTTATGGGCGATGAAGTCCTTGAACGCTTCGGACGTGGTTGCGTAACCACCGGGGACGGACACCCCCAGACCGGCTAGATTGCCGATCATCTCCCCAAGCGAGGAGTTTTTGCCACCTACGCGGGCCAAATCGGCCAAGCGCAGCTCATGCAACCACAGGATATTCTCGTTCAAGCGCGATGCTCCGTTGAGGCCATCGCCCGTGGCGGGCTTGGGATGGCCACGTCCGTAGGAAGAAGCCAATATGATGCAGTGCACACCGAAGCCGCACAAGCTTGTGACAATACTTTGTCTTGTGCTTGTCTTTTTCGGGACAGGCTAGGCCATCTCGCTTGACCCGTGGTCAGGTTCACACTCTGAAGGGAGCTTTCATGACGGCAATCCGGCCGGTTTTCTATGTTTCTGACGGCACCGGCATCACCGCCGAGACCGTTGGGCACAGTCTCTTGACTCAGTTCAATGGCTTCAGTTTCGTCACCGATCGCATGTCGTTCGTCGACGATGCTGACAAGGCGCTTGAGGCGGCGGCGCGTATCAGGGCCGCCGGGGAGCGCTACCAGGTGCGTCCGATCGTGATCAGCTCCTGTGTCGATTCCAGCCTCGGCCTGATCCTGGAAGAGAGCGGAGCCCTGGTCCTGGATGTCTTTGCCCCATTCATCGGGCCGTTGGA
Source organism: Stenotrophomonas sp. STEN083 (assembly GCF_056759195.1). NCBI lineage: Bacteria > Pseudomonadati > Pseudomonadota > Gammaproteobacteria > Lysobacterales > Lysobacteraceae > Stenotrophomonas > Stenotrophomonas sp. STEN083. Next base: position 23,686 of record NZ_JBRRCU010000066.1, read on the forward strand.
ACAGGAGCTGAGCGCGGCCAGGCATTCCAAGGTGGGGCAGGCGCATGGCATGGTGGATTTCGATACCTACCATCGCCGCATCAACGCGATGAATTTTGCGCTGAGCCACGACGATGGCATCGCAGTGAATTACGACGAGGCCGATGTGGTGCTGGTCGCGGTGTCGCGCGCGGGCAAGACCCCGACTTGCATCTATCTGGCGCTGCATTACGGCATTCGTGCGGCCAACTACCCTTTGACCGAGGAAGACCTGGAGCAGGATCGCCTGCCGCCACGCCTGCGTCCGTACCGTAACAAGCTGTTCGGGCTGACCATCGACCCCGAGCGCCTGCAGCAGATCCGCCAGGAGCGCCGCCCCAACTCGCGCTATGCCAGCTTCGAGACCTGCAAGCGGGAAGTCACCGCCGCCGAGACCATGTTCCGCATGGAACGCATCCCGACCTTGAGTACTACCCACACTTCCATCGAAGAGATCTCCAGCAAGGTGCTGAGTACCCTGAGCCTGCAGCGCGAGATGTTCTGAGCCAAGGATCGCCGGTAGTGCCGAGCCATGCTCGGCAGGGGCATTACAGGCAAACCCATGTAGTGCCGAGCATGGCTCGGCAGCGGCGTGACCGGTAGAGCCT
>NZ_JBRRCU010000067.1:0-22160 GCF_056759195.1 Stenotrophomonas sp. STEN083
GGGGGGGGTGGGTGGGATGAGCCCTCGTGGCGCGCGCGCCCTGGCCCGCCTGTGCGCAACCGGCCCACCCCCGTGCCTCGCCCGGGGGCGCCACTACCTGTTCGTTACCCTGGGAAAGCCCCTGCCGAGCATGGCTCGGCACTACCTTTTCAGGCGCGGGCTTCCTGCAGCAGCTTGCCGCCGGCCTTCTTCTCGCGCGCAGCGCGGATGAAGCCGATGAACAGCGGGTGGCCGCCACGCGGGGTGGACAGGAACTCCGGGTGTGCCTGGCAGGCCAGGAACCACGGGTGCTGGTCGCGCGGCAGTTCAACCACTTCCACCAGCGTGTCATCCATCGACTTGCCGGCAATCACCAGACCCGCATCTTCCAACTGGGTGCGGTAACGGTTGTTGAACTCGTAGCGGTGGCGGTGACGCTCGGACACCACGTCCTTGCCGTACAGCTCACGGGCAAGGGTGCCCGGCTTCAGGCGCTGCTCCTGCAGACCCAGGCGCATGGTGCCACCCAGATCGGACTTCTCATCACGCTTCTCGACTTCACCGGTGGCGGTACGCCATTCGGTGATCAGACCGATCACCGGGTTTGGCGACTGACGGTCGTTCTCGGTGCTATTGGCGCCTTCCAGGCCGGCTACATGGCGGGCGAAATCGACCACCGCCGCCTGCATGCCGTAGCAGATACCGAAGTACGGCACCTTCTGCTCACGGGCGTATTGCGAGGTCAGCACCTTGCCTTCGAAACCGCGATCACCGAAGCCGCCCGGCACCAGGATGCCGTCCACGCCGTCCAGCGCGGACAAGCCGGATTCTTCCAGCTCCTGCGCTTCCAGCCACTTCAGGTTGACCTTGGTGCGCTGGCGCAGACCGCCGTGCTTGAGCGCCTCACCCACCGACTTGTATGCATCCTGATGATCGACGTACTTGCCGACCACTGCGATGGTGACTTCGTCCAGCGGGTGCAGCGCGGCGTCCAGCACCGACTCCCACTCGGACAGGTCGGCCGGACCGGCCTTGTCACCCAGCTTGAGCTGGTTGACCACGATCTCGTCCAGGCCCTGCGCATGCAGGCCCATCGGTACGCGGTACAGCACCTCAACGTCCGGCACGCTGATCACGGCGCGCTCGGAGACGTTGGTGAACAGCGAAATCTTGCGGCGCTCCGAATCCGGAATCGCCTGCTCGGAACGGCACAGCAGCACGTCCGGCTGGATGCCGATCGAACGCAGTTCCTTGACCGAGTGCTGGGTCGGCTTGGTCTTCAGCTCACCGGCGGCCGCGATATACGGCACCAGGGTGAGGTGCATGAACAGCGCCTTCTCCGGGCCACGCTCGGTGCGCACCTGGCGGATCGCCTCCAGGAACGGCAGCGACTCGATGTCGCCGACGGTGCCGCCGATTTCCACCAGCGCCACGTCGAAGCCAGCAGTGGCCTCGTCGATGCAGCGGCGGATTTCGTCGGTGATATGCGGAATGACCTGCACGGTGGCGCCCAGGTAATCACCACGACGCTCCTTGCGGATCACGTTCTCGTAGATACGCCCGGTGGTCACCGAGTTCTTGCGGCTCAGGCGGTTATGAACGAAACGCTCGTAGTGGCCCAGGTCCAGGTCGGTCTCGGCACCGTCATCGGTGACATAGACCTCGCCATGCTGGAAGGGGCTCATCGTGCCTGGATCGACGTTGATGTACGGATCCAGCTTCATCATGGTGACCTTCAGGCCACGCGCCTCGAGAATCGAGGCCAGAGACGCGGCTGCAATGCCCTTGCCAAGCGAGGACACCACACCACCGGTAACAAAAATAAGGGGGGTCACGGCTCACTGCCTCCCGGAAAGCCCTAGTTTAAAGGTTGTCGCCAAAACACCCAAGCACTGGATGCGGCGGATTAAAAAAAAGACGCCCCGACCTGCGCCGGGGCGTCCTTGAAACTCGGTGAAACCGCGTCAGCGACGGCGACGGGCTTCCTCTTCCTCTTCTTCACGCGGCGCCGGCTGGTCAGCCTTGGCCTTGTCCTGGGCAGCGGCGGCAGCGCGGCGCTTGGCCTTCTGCTCGGCTTCGCTCTGCGCCTTGTCGACCGGGGCAGCCTGCGCGGCCTCGGCAGCCTTGCCCTTGTCAGCGCTTTGCGCCATTACGAAGGGAACGGCGGCAATCGCAGCGACAACAACACCCAGAGCCAGCAATTTTGACGTTTTCATCCAAAACCTCCTCGGCTTGCCCAGCCAGACACGGCGGGCCTGTTTAGGAACCGTGTACAGCATAACCCGTGGCAGCTGCCCCGGCCCTGAATGCCCTGCGTGCAAAAATCGCCGCCAGACCGCACACTCCCACGTCGATTTGCGCCCTACCGAGATCCATGAACGCCCGTTACAACGCCGCTGACATCGAAGTCCTCTCTGGCCTGGACCCGGTCAAACGCCGTCCTGGCATGTATACCGACACCGCCCGCCCGAACCATCTGGCGCAGGAAGTGATCGACAACTCGGTCGATGAGGCCCTGGCCGGCCACGCCAAGACCGTGGAAGTCACCCTGTTCAAGGATGGCAGCTGCGAGGTCAGCGATGACGGCCGCGGCATGCCGGTGGACATCCACCCGGAAGAAAAGATCCCGGGCGTCGAACTGATCCTGACCCGGCTGCACGCCGGCGGCAAGTTCAACAACCGCAACTACACCTTCTCTGGCGGCCTGCACGGCGTCGGCGTATCGGTGGTCAACGCCCTGTCGACGCTGGTGGAGATCCACATCCGCCGCGATGGCAGCGAACACCGCATCACCTTCCGTGATGGCGACCGCGCCAGCCCGCTGGAAGTGGTCGGCAGTGTCGGCAAGAAGAATACCGGCACCCGCCTGCGCTTCTGGGCCGACCCCAAGTACTTCGATACGCCCAAGTTCAATGTGCGCGCACTGCGCCACCTGCTGCGCGCCAAGGCCGTGCTGTGCCCGGGCCTGACCGTCAAGCTGACCGACGAAGCCACCGGCGAAGTCGATACCTGGTATTACGAAGACGGCCTGCGCGACTACCTGAAGGCCGAGTTGGGCGAGCGCGAGATGCTGCCCGCCGACCTGTTCGCCGGCAGCGTCAAGAAGGAAACCGAGATCGTTGACTGGGCCGTGGCCTGGCTGCCGGAAGGCGAGCTGGTGCAGGAGAGCTACGTCAACCTGATCCCGACCGCCCAGCACGGCACCCACGCCAACGGCCTGCGCACCGGCCTGACCGAGGCGCTGCGCGAGTTCTGCGACTTCCGCAACCTGCTGCCGCGCGGCGTCAAACTGGCCCCGGAAGACGTCTGGGACCGGGTTGCCTTCGTGCTGTCATTGAAGATGACAGATCCGCAGTTCAGTGGTCAGACCAAGGAGCGCCTGTCCTCGCGCCAGGCCGCCGGCTTCGTCGAAGGCGCCGTGCATGACGCCTTCAGCCTGCTACTGAACCAGAACGTGGAGCTGGGCGAGAAGATCGCGCAGATCGCCATCGAGCGCGCCAGCGCCCGCCTGAAGACCGAAAAGCTGGTCACCCGCAAGAAGGTCACCCAGGGCCCCGCGCTGCCCGGCAAGCTGGCTGACTGCATCAGCCAGGACCTGTCGCGCACCGAGCTGTTCCTGGTCGAAGGTGACTCGGCAGGCGGCAGCGCCAAGCAGGCCCGCGACAAGGACTTTCAGGCCATCCTGCCACTGCGCGGCAAGATCCTGAACACCTGGGAAGTCGCCTCCGGCAGCGTGCTGGCGTCGGAAGAAGTGCATAACCTGGCCATCGCCATCGGCTGCGACCCGGGCAAGGACGACCTGTCCGGCCTGCGCTACGGCAAGATCGTGATCCTGGCCGACGCCGACTCCGACGGCCTGCACATCGCCACCTTGCTGACCGCCCTGTTCCTGCGCCACTTCCCCTCACTGGTGGATGCCGGCCATGTGTTCGTGGCGATGCCGCCGCTGTTCCGCGTCGACGTGGGCAAGCAGGTGTTCTACGCGCTGGACGAGGAAGAGAAGCGCTCGCTGCTGGACAAGATCGAGCGCGAGAAGATCCGCGGCCAGGTCAGCGTCACCCGCTTCAAGGGCCTGGGCGAGATGAACCCATCGCAGCTGCGCGAATCCACCATCCATCCGGATACGCGCCGACTGGTGCAGCTGACTGTGGACGACAGCGAGCAGACCTCGGCATTGATGGACATGCTACTGGCCAAGAAGCGCGCCCCGGACCGCAAGGGCTGGCTGGAGAGCAAGGGCGATCTGGCCTCGCTGGAAGCCTGATCCCAAGCAATTGCGATACACAAAAGCCCGCCCTGACCGGCGGGCTTTTTGTTGCCCGCGCGCCGCTTTTTTAGGAGCGGCGTAAGCCGGGAAGCAAGCACATCGCCAGATGACAAAAGCTGCTGACCCGCCAGCAGCACCAGCTTCGCGGCTGACGCCGCCCCTACAAAAGCAGCCTGCGCCCCAACAAAAAACCCGCCATCACTGGCGGGTTTTTGTTTGCAGACTGCGACCCAGATACCTCAGTTCCAACCCACCATTTCGAACAGACGCAGGATCAGGTAAGCACAGCCACCTGCCGCCGGTATCGTCAGGATCCAGGCCCACAGAATGCGCTCGATCACACCCAGACGCAGCGACTTCGGGTTCTTGGCGAAGCCAACGCCCATGATCGCGGTGGAGATGCTGTGGGTGGTCGAGACCGGCATGCCGAAGTGCGCAGCCAAGGTCAGGATGGTGGCCGAGCTGGTCTCCGCGGCAAAGCCATGAATCGGGTGCAGCTTGACCATCTTGTGACCCAGGGTCTTGATGATCTTCCAGCCGCCCGAGGCCGTACCGGCAGCCATCACCACCGCACAGGTCAGCACGATCCACATGGCAATACCGTTGCCGGCATTGGCATCGGGATGCATGAAGGCCAACCACGACGGCAGGTCATTCAACGCACCGGTCGCCTCGGCACCAACCAGGGTCATCGCGATGATACCCATGGTCTTCTGCGCATCGTTATGGCCGTGGGCAAAGCCCATGTACGCGGCCGACACGATCTGCGCTTTGCCGAAGAAGGCGTTGACCCAACGTGGGCGTGCCAGCCGACCGAGCATGCCACCAACGCGGGCCATGCCCGCGATGATCGCCCACAACAGGCACATCACCACGATGCCGAGCAGGAAGCCGGCGATCGGCGAGGTGATCATCGGAACGAACACCTTCCACAACAGGCCTTTGTTCTGCGCCCAGTTGCCGACGTTCTGCGACCAGATCAGCGCATCCCAGTTGTTATGTGCAGCGGCTAGACCAGCACCACACAGGCCACCGATCAGTGCGTGCGAGGAGGAGGACGGCAGGCCCTTCCACCAAGTGATCAGGTTCCAGACGATACCGCCAAGCAGCGCGCACAGAATCACCTGCGGGGTCACATCGACCACATCGGTGTTGAGCAGGCCATTGGCGATGGTCAACGCGACGGCGGTGCCGGTCAGCGCGCCGATCAGGTTCATGAAAGCGGCCAACATCACCGCCCAACCGGGCGAAAGGACCTTGGTTGCCACCACGGTAGCAATTGAATTGGCGGTGTCGTGGAAGCCGTTGATGAACTCGAAGACGAGCGCGGCCAGAATCACCACCAGGACGAGGGTGAGCATAGAGCGTCCCCGTCAGCTGTTCTTGAGCACGATCTGGTAGGCCACCACGCCGGCTTCGCGGCAACGGTCGATGGCCTTTTCCAGGATCTCGAAGAATTCCTTGAGCAGGAACATCTGCAGGTTGTCCAAGCGACCGGAGTAGATGTCGCGGTACAGCTCCAGCATCAGACGGTCTGCTTCGTTCTCCAGCGAACGCAGCTTCTCGTTGAGCGCGGTCATGCGATCCAGGTTCATGTGGCGCAGGTCGTTGACCATTTCCACGACGACACCGGCGGCCTGCTCCAGCATCGCTGCGCGCGGGGCGAAGTCGATCTGGTCAAGATGCTGCACGGCCAGCGAGTAGCGGTCAGCGAACTTTTCGATCTGCTTGGGAATCTTGTACAGCGCCGAACCCAGCGCTTCGATGTCCTCGCGCTCGATCGGGGTCATGAAACTGTCAACCAGCGCCTGGCTGATCTTGTCCGAAGCGGCGCGTTCGCGCAGACGGGCGAGCTTGAATGCATCCAGCGCCGGCTGACGATCGGCCTCGCGCATCATGCTGTGCAGTGCCTTGGCACCGTCATAGGCGGCCTGCGCGGCCTCGTCGAGGTAGGTATAGAACTGCTTGCCGGAGCCAAAGATGGTCTGCAACGAAAACATGGGGAGCCTATTCGCCGTCGCGGGAGGGACGGCATCAGGGGCGAATTATGACGGCTAGATGGCATTCAGGGTATTCCCGGCGAGTTTTTTAACCCTGAAATGTGAACGGGCGGCTGCACCCCGGCCCCGGCGGTTTGCTAATATCGCCCAGCGCCCTCGCGGTGCACCCTATGGAAGACGACCCTTATCCCCCGCCACAGCGCCGGATCCCGCCCCTGAGCGCCCGCCGCAGCCGCAAGCACCCGCCCTCCCTGTCACCAACCCGGGGAGAGACCCGTGTTTGAATTTTTTATTGTTCTGGCCCTGATTCTGCTGAACGGGTTCTTTGCCATGTCCGAGATGTCGGTCATGACCTCGCGCAAGAGCCGCCTCAAGCAGCTGGCCGGCTCCAGCAAGCGCGCAGCGCGCGCCCTGGCCCTGTCCGAGAAACCCGAGAACTTCCTGTCCACGGTGCAGATCGGCATCACCCTGATCGGCATCCTGACCGGTGTTTACGGCGGCGACGCGATTGGTGGCGCCATTGCCCAGCACCTGCAAGCCTTATTCCCTGCGCTGTCAGCCAACTTCTCGCTGTTCGGTGCGGTGCAGCCATGGTCCGAGTTCCTCGGCAAGACCCTGGCGGTGGCACTTATCACCTATCTGACACTGATCTTCGGCGAACTGGTGCCCAAGCGTGTCGCCCTGACCCGCTCCGAGGACATCGCCGGCATCGTCGCCGTACCGATGAGCTGGCTGGCCCGCATCGCCGCCCCCGGCGTCTGGCTGCTGTCGCACTCCACCCGGCTGGTGCTGCGCCTGCTGGGCCTGGGCAACACCGAGTCGGCGTCGGTCAGTGAAGAAGAGATCCGCATGCTGGTCGCCGAAAGCCACGAGCAGGGTGTGATCGACAGCCACGAGCGCGACATGATGAACCGCGTCATGCGCCTGGGCGACCGTACCGCCGACAGCCTGATGACCCCGCGCAACCGCATCGCCTGGCTGGACACCAACGCCGACCCGGAAAAGAACCTGCTGGCCATGCGCGACCATTCGTTCTCGCGCTACCCGGTGTATCGCGGCAACGACCAGGACATCGCCGGCATTCTCGAGGTCAAGAGTCTGGTCACCCGCCTCAGCGGCGGCAGCCACAATCTGTTCGAGAACCTGCGCGAGACGCTGTACGTCTCCGAATCCACCCACGCGATGAAGCTGCTGGAGATCTTCCGTGAAGAGCACCAGTCAATGGCGCTGGTGGTCGACGAATACGGCGAGATCCAGGGCCTGGTGACGATCTCCGATCTGATGGGCGCTGTGGTTGGCCGACTGCAGGCCACCGAGAATACCGACGATGACGCTTTGGTTGTCACCCGCGAAGACGGCTCCTTGCTGGTTGACGGCTCGCTACCGGTGGATGACCTGCAGGAGCTTATGAACGGCGCCGAGCTGCCGGATGCCGAAGAAGGCGATTACTACACCATCGCCGGTATGTGCATGCATTACTTCGGCCGCATTCCGCACGCAGGCGAATACTTCGACTGGGCCGGCTGGCGCATCGAGATCGTCGACCTGGACGGTGCCCGCATCGACAAGCTGCTGCTGCGCAAGCTGCCGGAAGAAGACGCTGATGACACCACCGGTTGACCCGGACGGCACCTCGCCGGACGCCAGCAGGACAGAGACCGGCGGCTATCGCAACGAAGGCATCCGCACCCTGCTGGCGATGTTCGAACGCGGCGACCCGGATGAGCACCTGCCGCTGGGCAAGGTTCTACAAGGCTTGGAGCAGAGCGCCTTCGGCGTATTCCTGTTCATCGCCATCCTGCCCGCTTTCATCCCGATTCCGGGCATCGGCGGCGCGGTCAGCAGCCCCTTGGTGTTCCTGATCGGCAGCCAGCTGCTGTTCGGCATGTCGCGCCCCTGGCTACCGGGCTTCATCGCCCGCCGCGGGCCCAAGCGCAGCACCGTACACAAGTTCCTCAGCAAGATCAGCCGACCGCTGCAACGCCTGGACCGGATGTTGAAGCCACGACTGGGCGCACTGATCGTGCCGCTGCCTGCGCGCATGCTGACCGGCGTGCTGTTGTTGCTGGTCGGCCTGCTGCTGTCGCTGCCGATTCCATTCACCAACTACCTGTTCGGCTTCCAGCTGCTGCTGTTCGCACTTGCACTGATTGAACGCGATGGTGCATTGATGCTGTTCAACTGGCTTGGAGCGATTGCCGCCGGCCTGTTCTTCGGCTTCGGTTCCGGCCAGCTGATCAGCGAAAGCATCGCACTGTTCGAGCGTATGACCAGCTGACGCCCCCCCGGCAGACGGTAGTGCCGAGCCATGCTCGGCAGAGGCTTTACCAGCAAAAACAAACCCCTCCCCAACCCTCCCCTTGGCTACGCCAAAGGGAGGGAGCAAAACGGCTTACGCCGCCGCCACCCGCTGCCAGGCCTGCATCGCCAGATCGAACGATCGCAGGCGCGCCGCAGGATCATAGATATTGGCGGCCAACATCATTTCATCCGGGCGATGGCGCTCGACGAAGGCCAGCAAGCCCTCGGCCACCTGCGCCGCGTCGCCGACGACGCTGCACGCCAATGCGCGCTCGACACCGGCCTTTTCGTGCGGTGCCCAGAATGCTTCGATGTCATCAACCGGCGCCGGAATGCGCCCTGGCGTGCCGCGGCGCAGATTGACGAAGGCCTGCTGCTGGCTTGTGAACAAGCGCTTCGATTCAGCCTCCGAATCACTGGCCACCACATTCAACGCCAAAATCGCGTAAGGCGCCTGCAGGTGCTCGGAAGGACGGAAATCGCGGCGGTACAGCGCCAGCGCCTCATCCATGGAGTCCGGGGCAAAATGCGAGGCAAATGCAAACGGCAGGCCCATTGCCGCCGCCAGGCGCGCGCTGAACAGGCTCGAACCCAGCAACCAGACCGGCACCGGAATGCCGCCACCTGGCACCGCCTGCACCGACTGCCCAGGCTGTACCGGCGCGAAGTAATGCAGCAGCTCGGCGACATCTTGCGGGAATTGATCGGCACTGTCGAAGTAACGGCGCAATGCGCGCGCAGTAGGCTGATCGGTGCCGGGCGCCCGACCCAGACCCAGATCGATGCGATCCGGATACAAGGAAGCCAGCGTGCCGAACTGCTCGGCGACCTGCAGCGGCGAATGGTTGGGCAGCATCACCCCGCCCGAACCCACGCGGATACGCGAAGTGCCACCGGCCACATGCCCGATCAATACCGAAGTGGCGGCACTGGCGATGCCGGGCATGTTGTGGTGCTCGGCCAACCAATAGCGGTAATAGCCCCAGCGGTCGGCGTGCTGGGCCAGTTCCAGCATGTTGGCGAAAGCCTGCTGCGGAGTTGAGCCCTCACAAACCGGGGCCAGGTCAAGAATGGAAAGCGGGATCATGCTGCAGTCTCCATGGACGATGCCAAGGACATGGGGTTTGTCGCCGCATTCTCCATGCAGTCACCTCGATTCCCACCGAGACACTGTTTCCCACGCCCTGCCCTTACAGATTCAGGCTTGGGCCTCGTCCTGCCGGTCCACCAACGGCTGCAGCTGTGCGTCCAGCGCCACGCGCTCATCGAACACGAAGCAGCGCCCGTCATAGCCCTCGCCACCCACTTCTTCGAAATAACCGAGGATGCCGCCTTCCAGCTGCAGCACGTTGTGCATGCCGTCGTTCTGCATCCACAGCGCCGCCTTCTCACAGCGGATGCCGCCGGTGCAGAAGCTGACCACGGTGGCATCGGCCAGCGCTTCACGGTGCGGTTCCAGCGCAGCCGGCAGATCGGTGAATTTGGCGATCGGCAGGGTCAAAGCACCCTCGAAGGTGCCGTGGGCGAATTCCTGCCAGTTGCGCGTATCCAGCATCACCACGCGCTTGCCATCGTCATCGTGTCCCTGTCGCAGCCAGCGCTGCACGGTAGCCGGCGCCACGCTGGGCGCACGCGGGTAATCCAGCGGCTGGCCGTCATCGCGACGGAAGCTGATGATTTCCGACTTGAACTTGGCCTTCAGCTTGGCGAACGGCTGCATCTGGCTGTGGCTGTACTTGATCCGCATGTCGGCGAAGCGTGTGTCGGTCTTGAGCTGGCTGTAGAAGCCCTCGATACCTTCACTGCTGCCGGCGAGGAACAGATTGATGCCCTCCTCCGCGATCAGGATGGTGCCGCGCAGCTCCAGCGCCTTTGCGCGTTCATGCAAGGTGGCGGTCAAGGCTTCGGCGTCAGCCAGCGGGACGAAAAGGTAGGCAGCTGTATTAACGATCATGCGCATAGTTTAAACGACCACCCCGCAGCCGTTGTGGGGGCGGCGTAAGCCGCGAAGCTGGCGGTGCCTGAAAAGCCCAAAACCACCCCCTCCCCAACCCGCCCGGCCCGGCCCGAAGGCACAGCCTTCGGTCGTTCATGAGGCCGCGCGCCAGTGGCGCGCAAGCAGGCCTTCTTCACCCCCTTGCCTACGGCAAAGGGAGGGAGCTAAGCCTTGCCTTCGGTAGGAACACGACGCTCTGCGCCAACATCACTCCATTACCCACGCAGCAGGAAATACGGCAGCAACACCAAGGCCGACACAACCACCATGCCCAGCAACACCGCCACTACAAACAGCGGCCGGCTCCTCAACATCGAACCGAATGTCTCGGCACTACCATCCCGCAGCGCCGCCTCGCGCTCTTCACGCACCCGTTGACCGCGTTCAGCCTGATAGCTCGCCATCAAGCTTTTCGCGCGCGGCAGATCATCGTTCTCGCGAAGCCAGATGCCACCGTTCGAGATGCCCCAAGGGCTGGGCTCGGTCCGATACCAGGCAATGCCATTGCGGTCGAGCAGTTCGCCGACCTCGAAGCTTTCGTCGTCACCGACGTTACGTAGATTGAGCAGCAGTTTGGCCATGCCGCAATGATACCCGGCGGCGATGCGCTACCCTGCACGCCCCTTTCCAACGGAGCGCGCCATGCGCCGTCTGTTCATCCCGCTACTGCTGTCCCTGCTGGCCGCCGGCTGCACCCCGCCGGGCCCACCGCCGGGCGGCACCATTGCCAAGTTCGAGCAGATCGACACCGTGCCCGGCATCGGCGCTGAAGCAGTTGCAGGCAGCAAGGTCAGCGTGCATTACACCGGCTGGATCTACGACGAGCGCAAGCCTGACAAGCATGGCGAGAAGTTCGACAGCTCGCTGGATCGCGGCGAGCCGTTCAGCTTCAACCTCGGCGACAAGCAGGTCATCCGCGGCTGGGACGAAGGCGTGGCGGGCATGAAGGTCGGCGGCAAGCGCACCCTGATGATTCCGGCCGAGTACGGCTATGGCAACCGTGGTGTTGGCCCGATCCCGGCCGGCTCCTCATTGGTCTTCGATGTAGAACTGCTTGATGTCAAACCTCGCTGATAAAACCGTTGCCGTGATCGGCGGAGGCCCGGCCGGCCTGTTTGCCGCCGAGCGCCTGCGCGCGGCCGGCCTGGCGGTCAACCTGTACGAGACCACGGGCTCGCCCGGGCGCAAATTCCTGATCGCCGGCAAAGGTGGGCTCAACCTCACCCATTCCGACCCGCGCCCGCTGTTCGACAGCCGTTACCGCGAACGCCAGGCCGAAGTCGCAACCTGGCTGGACGGCTTCGATGCCGATGCCCTGCGCCGTTGGGCGAAGGGTTTTGGCGTGGAAACCTATGTCGGCAGTTCCGGCCGTGTGTTCCCGGTGGACCGAAAGGCAGCACCGCTGCTGCGCGGCTGGGTACGCCGACTGAAGGAACAAGGCGTGCGCTTCCACGTGCACCATCGCTGGCTGGGCTGGAACCCGGACGGCAGCCTGCGTATGGCAACCGCTGAAGGCGAAGTCAGCGTCAAGGCCGATGCCACCGTCTTGGCACTGGGCGGTGGCAGTTGGCCAGAGCTGGGCTCCGATGGTATCTGGATGCCGATCTTGCAGGAGCGCGGCGTTGATACCGCGCCACTACAGGCAGCCAACTGCGGCTTCGACATCGACTGGACTGCCCACTTCCGCGGCCGTCATGCCGGCGCACCGATCAAACCTGTGGTTGCGCACTGGACCGATCTGCAGGGGCAAGCACAGTCGCTGCAGGGCGAATGCGTGGTCAGCCAGTACGGCATTGAAGGCAGCCTGATCTATGCATTGGCCGCAGATCTACGCGAAACCCTCAACCGCGATGGCGCGGTGACGCTGGAGCTGGATCTGGTCCCAGGCCGCGATGAAGCACGCCTGCTCGCCGACCTCGGCCGCGCCCGCAAGGGCCGCAGCTTCGGTGAACACCTGCGTCGTGCAGCTGGTCTGGATGCGGCCAAGGCAGGACTGCTGTTCGAAGTACTGGGCAAGGATGCAGGCAACGACCTGGAGGCCGTCGCACGTACGCTTAAGCGCCTGCCGTTGCAGCTGCTGCGGCCGCGCCCGATGGCCGAAACCATCAGCACCGCTGGCGGTGTAAAGCTGGAAGCGATGGATGACGGACTGATGCTCACCGCCCTGCCAGGCGTGTTCTGCGCTGGCGAGATGCTCGACTGGGAAGCCCCAACCGGCGGTTACCTGCTGACCGCCTGCTATGCCAGCGGCAAGCGCGCCGCCGAAGGCGTGATCCGCTGGTTGTAGGCCGACCAATAGGCGGCAGAGGCTTTACCGGAAACACCGCTCCGTAGTGCCGCCCCATGGTCGGCAGGGGCCTTGCCAATATCGCAGCAACTTGCAGGAGCGGCGCAAGCCGCGAAGCTGAACATCAACCCGACCAAAAAAAGCCCGCAGTTTCATCGCTGCGGGCTTTGCGGCTCACGCCGCTCCTACGAGCTGACAATGATCAGCACATCTTGCTGGTGCGTAGCGCCGCAATGCGCGCCGGCGGGGTAAACGAATCACTGCGCGCCTCAGCCCAGTATTCGCGGAACACGGTGTGCTCCGGCACCTTTTTCAGCAGCTCGCCCGGCGCCAGATAGCGGTACAGGCTGGCCAGCGAGCGGATCTCCACCGGCGATACACGGCGCAGGATGTGCTCCGGGCCCAGCTCGGACGTATCGTGCAGTCCAGCCGCACCAAGCAGGTCACGCAGCGCGCGCATGGTGTTCTGGTGGTAATTGAACACCCGCTGGCCCTTGTCTACCGGCTCCAGATGACGCCAACGGCTTGGGTCCTGGGTGGCGATGCCGGTCGGGCACTTGTCGTTATGGCAACTCAAGGACTGGATGCAGCCCAACGCGAACATGTAACCGCGCCCGGCGTTGCACCAATCAGCGCCCAAGGCGATGGTGCGGGCAATATCGAAGGCCGTGGTCACCTTGCCGGCCGCACCCAATCGAATGCGATCACGCAGGCCAAGCCCCACCAAGGTGTTGTGCACCAGGATCAGCGCTTCGTTCATCGGCACACCAACGTGATCGATGAATTCGGCCGGTGCCGCACCAGTACCGCCTTCGGCACCATCGACCACGATGTAGTCGGGTAGCATCCCCGTTTCCAGCATCGCCTTGGCGATACCGAACCATTCCCACGGGTGACCGACTGCCAACTTGAAACCAACCGGCTTGCCGCCGGAAAGTTCGCGCAGGCGCGCAACAAACTGCAGTAACTCAATCGGCGTGGAGAACGCCGAATGCTTGGATGGCGATACGCAATCCACGCCCATCGGTACGCCGCGCGTCGCGGAAATTTCGGCACTGACCTTGGCCGCCGGCAACACACCGCCGTGGCCAGGCTTGGCACCCTGCGACAACTTGATCTCGATCATCTTGACCTGATCGGAGCCCGCGTTCTCGACAAAGCGCTCTTCGCTGAAGCGGCCGTTCTCATCGCGGCACCCGAAGTAGCCCGAGCCGATCTCCCAGACCAGATCACCACCGTTTTCACGGTGATACGGCGAGATGGAGCCTTCACCGGTGTCGTGGCAGAAGCCGCCCAGTTTGGCGCCCTTGTTCAACGCGCGGATCGCATTGGCCGACAAGGAACCAAAGCTCATCGCCGAGATGTTGAACACACTGGCCGAGTATGGCTTGGCGCACTCAGGCCCGATCACCACACGGAAATCGTGGTGCGCGATGCTGGTGGGCGCCAGCGAATGGTTGATCCATTCGTAGTCCACCGCATAGGCGCTGCGCAGCGTACCGAACGGCACCACATCCATCTCATTGCGCGAGCGCTGATAGATCAGCTGGCGTTGCTGCCGCGAGAACGGAACGTCTTCCAGATCGCTCTGCACGAAATACTGACGGATTTCCGGGCCGATGGATTCGAAGCCGTAGCGGAAATGCGCCAGCACCGGATAGTTGCGGCGCAGAACACTGCGCCGCTGCAACACATCCCAGGTGCCGAGCACCGCCATCAGGCCGAACAGGCCAACGCCCCAGTACCAAGCAGGCCAGTGGGTAGCCAGCGCCAGTGATACTGGCAGCAGGATCAGTGCCAGCACATAAACCAGATAACGATGCATTACCGTCCTCAACCTACACGGATGGCGGATTCTACAACCGGTCGTCCACTACTTGCCTCGGCCAGGCCGATTTCACATCGTAGACCACCATGTCCGGCACACCCAAGGCACGGATCTGCGTCGCATCAAAGGCACGGGACTGCTGATGGGCCACCACGCAAAAAGCCAATGTGCAGACACTCCGGCGCCCGCCGCCCGAGTCCTGGGCGGCCCAATGCCGCTGATCAACGCCGCCCTCTTTGCCGATGGTCCCACTTCTTCAGCCCAGCTTCGGGGGTCTCCGTCCGCAATCGGGCCTCATGCCGACGCGCCCATTCCACGCACCCTGCCCTGCCCTGCCCTGCCCTGCCCGTCTGGTAGCTCCAGCAATTGCGCGGCAAGTGCAGTACCCCTACCAGGCGAAGGCATGTGGTAAGCAAGGTTCACGACCCGCCGAGTCGCATGGTCAGCCAGGACACGGCAATTTCGTTGACGTGAGTCGCTTTCAGCCGGCCTTCGACGTCGGCGACCTTAGTCCATTTGGAGTTTTCTGGAAGCATGGTCCAGCTTGCAGTCGCGCTGTCGCACACACTGGGACAGGCGACGCACTGCCCCACCCCAAACTCACGATCGAACGTCTTGCAGTCGGCTTCGATCTGAGCTGGATAGCACACCCTTCCCCCCGGTTGACCCGAGCATAACGCCCCTGAGACATAGGATTGGCGCATGGACAAGATGACCCGCGAAGAGCTGGACCACTGGGTTCAGGATATGGCCACTCGCCTAAAGCCCGAGGCAGAGACCGTCCATGCAGACGTTCTGGCGGACATGGTCGCCGGCGAAGTCGAGGTGATCGAGGACCGGATCTCTGTGGTTGATTGGTACCACTAGAAAGCCGCACCACGAACATCCATTGACCGGACAGACTGGATTGGACGCTGAGACATTTCTAGAGCGTATATCCAAAGTCGCCGTGCAACTTGCTGGCAGCGATCATCAGTGA
This sequence comes from Stenotrophomonas sp. STEN083, assembly GCF_056759195.1. Classification (NCBI taxonomy): domain Bacteria; kingdom Pseudomonadati; phylum Pseudomonadota; class Gammaproteobacteria; order Lysobacterales; family Lysobacteraceae; genus Stenotrophomonas; species Stenotrophomonas sp. STEN083. Next base: position 15,638 of record NZ_JBRRCU010000067.1, read on the forward strand.
GATAGCAGCCGCCTCGTCGAACGGCGCCGCATTCTCCGCTTTCTCTCTTGCCTTGGGATTGATCACCTCATTGGCGCGAATAAATTCAGTGCCAATGAATGACGAAAGTGGGTCAACACCAGAACCACCTACAGTCAAATCTTCGAGCTTTACAACAATGGACTGGCCTGCCCGACGTTGTAGAGCCTGGCTGATAAGAGCATTCCACTCGTAATAGTGGGTCACAGCCGAAATCAGGCGATCCTGCGATTCGGGCCGGATCGAGCTATTCCGATACACCGCCTGATTCAGGTGCTTATCGACCCGCGCAGCAGAAAAGAAGTTGATGTCATGGAACGATTTAATAACCGCCAGAGGATTTCTGGTCAGATGGATGACCTTGACACCTGGGCCGAACCAGCCTGAATCAAGAAACGGCGCGGCAGCCCATGAGGCCTCCGCAGACAAGCTGGAAGCGACATACCGTGTCCTGACCGAATCTTCGTTCCAATGATTGAATATCGCCTCATGCCCGCAATCAAAGCCGGACTGTTCAAGGCTGTTTGCGAGAAACCCAGTGCCACAACGACCAGTGCCGACCACCAGAATTTTCAATCCACTCACGTCGTGTCAACCCCAACCCCAGGAACAAGAGGCTGGGAGTTTAGACTGGACGTTCAACTGCCACTAGATTGGATCGGCCGCTAGCCTGCAGGCAGCGTTGCAACGGCGCTTACCAAGCTCCGCCAGCGCGTTCTACCAGGGATTTTTCAAAGGCAAGCAGCGACAAAACGCTGCTCGACCGCGCGTGAATGGGGTATGGCATCGCGCGGGTGGTCCTGGCTGGAAGGCCCTGCTGAAATCAAACTGTTGCCCGAGAACGCACACGAAGCGCTCCCCCCGCCAGACTTCAACTGCGATGACTCGGCGCAGTACGCACCTTGCGCAAGAATACTTGGCTGATGCGATGGCGAAACTCGCATGAGCTGCACAAAACCACACAGCCCGCGTTCTAGTAGGTCCAGCACAAATTGCCGAAACCCTTGTGTTGCAATGGTGCCCGGAGCCGGAATCGAACCGGCATGGCCTCGCGGCCGGCGGATTTTAAGTCCGATGCGTCTACCAGTTTCGCCATCCGGGCATCGCAATAGCGTGCCTGATTGCGCGCCAATTGTGAATCACGAAGATTTGCTGCGGCGCTGAACCCGCCACCAACATGGTCTCAGCCGATCGCCCGCGAGTAGCGCGCCGGCTGCTGCGCGGCCTTCAGATAGCGATCAAAACACATCGCGATCAGGCGCAGCAAAGGCCGGCCTTGCTCGGTGGCTGCGACCATGCCATCGCTGTAACTGGCCAAGCCGTCATCCTGTAGATGGCGCAGTGCAATCAGCTCCTCGGCGAAGTAAATGTCGAAGTCCACGCCATGCCGCCGCGCCAACGCATGCCCATCCACGCAGCCATGGCACATCAATTGCTGGATCATTTCCGCGCGCAGCATGTCGTCGCCATCCAGCTCCAGCCCACGCCATACCGGCACGCCACCCTCAGCAATCTTTGCCTCCCAATCCTTGAGATCGCGCGGATTCTGGCTGTAACTGCTATCGATATGACTGATCGCACTCACTCCCAGCCCCAACAGGTCGCTGTCGGCATGGGTGGTATAGCCCATGAAATTGCGATGCAAGCTGCCTGCACGCTGCGCGCGCGACAGGTCTTCTTCCGGCAACGCAAAATGATCCATGCCGATGTACTGGTAGCCAGCCGCCGACAACCGTTCGACGGCCAGCCCCAACAGCGCCAGCTTCTGCTCCGGGTCCGGCAGATCGCGGTCCTGGATCTGGCGCTGCGCCTTGAACATATGCGGCAGGTGCGCGTAGCCGTAGATCGCCAGACGATCCGGACGCGCCTGGATCACCGTATCCAGCGTGCGGCCAAAGCCAGCAAGTGTCTGCAGCGGCAGGCCATAGATCAGATCCACATTGACCGAACGCATACCGTAGTCGCGACAGGCCTGGATGATGGCCATCGTCTCATCCACTTCCTGGACGCGATTGATCGCCTGCTGCACCTGCGGGTCGAAGTCCTGGATGCCGAGGCTGGCACGATTGAAACCCAGCTCCGCCAGCACACCGATGTCGTCGACACTGACCGAGCGCGGGTCCAGTTCGATCGAGAAATCGCGTGCACTGCTCTGGCTGAAATTGAACAGTTTCTCGAGTCCAGCAATCAATCGACGCAACTGATCGGGAGCCAGGAAGTTGGGCGTGCCTCCGCCCAGATGCAGTTGCACCACTTCGCGTTCGCGCGCGAACAACGGCGCCAACCAATCTGCCTCCACCAGCAACTGGTCAACATAATGCTCGCCCTTGCTACGGTCGCGGCTGATCACGCGGTTGCAGCCACAGTAGAAACATGGGCTGCTGCAATAGGGCACATGCACATACAGCGACATCGGCCGCCCGGCCGCGTTGCTACGCGCTACCGCCGCGCAGAACTGCGCCTGGCCGTAGCCATCATGGAAATGCGGCGCAGTTGGATAGGACGTGTAGCGCGGCCCCGGTCGGTCATGCCGGCGCAGCAGATCCGCATCGAAGGTCCAGCCCAGGGCGTTTGAGGTTGGCAGTGGCATGTTCATGCTGCCAGCTTGCCCCTGCCTAAGCGCCCTCGCCTTGAGTTAGATCAATTTGCCCATTCATGAACGGGCCCCGCCAACCTTCTGTTCAGAGTATCGGGAACGAAGGGGCGTGGTAGCGCCGCCAGATCGAGCCAGCGACCCGCCCCGCCGCCTCATCGGCCAGGGACTGCATCGCCGGGTTTCCCAGCTCCGCCGTGGTCTGGGCGAACAACGCCAGCCAGCGCTCGAACATCGGCCATTCCAGCCCGGGGATGGCCAGATGCTTGGGCATGGGCGCACCACTGAACCGTGAGGTTCCGCGCAGCAGGGCCGACCAGAAATCAATCAGCTGCAGCAGATGCGCCTCCCAATCGTGTACCCGCGCCTCGAATATCGGCCCGAGCACCGCATCCTCGCGCACCTGCGCGTAGAAGCGCCGCACCAGCAGCTCAACCTCTTCCTCAGTGCATACATCCGGTCCAGCCCGCACAACACACCTCCTGTTATCTGACCCAAATCAACCATACCCGGCCACATCCTGCTCTTGATCAGGATCAACGACGCGCGTGCGCGAAGCCCCTAGCCTTGCACACCGGGTCACCAGCTGGCGCTGAACCGCAGCGCTGCCAACCCGATTCTATTCCTTCGCCAAGAGGCCCCTCAGGAATCCACAATGACCGCTTCTGCCGACTCCAGCATCCTCCGCCCGCTGCCAATGATCCAACGCCTGGGCGCGGTGGTGTGGCCCAGCTTTTTTACCGCGGCGGTGATGTCAGCGGTGTTTTTTGCATTCATCGACCCGCTGGAACTGCAGCAGATCAGCTTCCCGCAGCACGTAATCAGCCGTGAAGTGGGCTACTCGCTTGGCTTCTTCATGTTCTGGGCTGGCACCTTGTGCGCGTGCGCAGTGACAGCGCTGCTACTGCGCCCCGCGCGCGAGCAGGAGGAAGTCTTCGAATGAATCCTGTGCGCAGCATCGGCGAAGCCAGCGCCGGCAACGCGCGCAGACGCGACAGGTTCCGCCAGCTCACCAGCCTGACGATGCTGGCGGCATTCTATGGCCTGCCCTGGCTGCACTGGGGCGGCAAGCCTTGGTTGCTGCTCGACATCGATGCACGTCAGTTCCAGGTCACCGGCATCTCGATGCAACCGGAGCAGTCAATACCGCTGCTCTGGCTCGCCCTGGCCGCATTGGCCTTGCTTTGCCTAGCCACCAGCCTCTACGGGCGCCTGTGGTGCACCTATGCCTGCCCGCAGACGGTGCTGACCCGCCTGTTCCGCAGATTGACCTGCCTGACCGATTTCAAAGGCAGGGCGAAGCCACTGGGAACACCGCTGCGGCACGCGTTGTGGGCGGCAATCTCGCTATGGACTGGCATCAGCCTTGCGGGCTACTTCACGCCTATCGCAGAGCTGGCGCACGGCGCACTCACACTCACGCTCAGCGGCTGGGAATTCTTCTGGATCAGTTTCTACGGTCTGGCCACCTGGGCAAACGTGGTGTATCTGCACGAGCAAGTCTGCAGCTATCTCTGCCCTTACAGCCGCGTGCAACCGCTGATTGCCGATGCACGTACGCCCTGCATCCAATACAACGCGCCGCGCGGTGAGCCGCGTGGCGAGCGCGGCCAGGACAACGCCAGCGTGCTGCACCGATCACGCGGGCTGCTCGATGCAACCACCGCGGCCGACTATGTATTCCGCGCCGCGCATCCGGCCATTGCCGGCGCCATGCCCAAATTCAGCGCGGTCCATCTGGGTGACTGCACCGACTGCGGCGCCTGCGTTGCGGCCTGCCCGATTGGGCTGGATATCCGCAATGGCCGCTCCAGCAGCTGCATCGAATGTGGCAACTGCATGGATGCCTGTGATGATGCAATGGCCAGCAAGCACTACCCACTGGACCTGATCCATCGCGCTCGCCCCGCTTGCGAAGACGGCGCGAGCACATCTGGATTACGGATCAAACCGCTGGCATTTACCGGCCTGATGTTGTTGTGCATCGGCTTGGCGGCATTCACGGCCGCGAGCATCTAGCAAGACACGCCCCGTAGGAGCGGCGTATGCAGCGAAGCTGACCTCGCTTGACTCTTTGCATCCGTTCCAGCTGATGCTCAGCCTGCTTCGCGGCTCACACCGCTCCTACAAAAACCTTGTGCCGAAGGCGATGTCGTTACACTCGCCGTGCATGCATACCTTTGAAGATCTGAAAAGCGGCGCACTCACCGGCGCCCAATCTGTTCGGCTGGTCAACCTGGGCCTGACCGAGTTCCCACAGGCGCTGTTCGCCCTGGCCGAGACACTGGAAGTGCTGGATCTCTCCGGCAACCAGCTCTCCTCCTTGCCCAATGACTTGCATCGACTGCGCAGACTGCGCGTCCTGTTCTGCTCCAACAACCCGTTTACACAGTTGCCGGTTGCACTTGGCGACTGCGAGCAGCTCGAGATGGTCGGCTTCAAGGCCTGCGCGATTGCACAGGTATCCGAGCGCAGCCTGCCAGCAGCGCTGCGCTGGTTGATCCTCACCGACAACCAGCTTCGTGAGTTGCCAGCGGCACTTGGCCAGCGGCCACGACTGCAGAAGCTGATGCTTTCCTGCAACCAGCTCACCGCGCTGCCCGACCTGAGCAAGTGCGAAACACTGGAGCTGCTGCGGATTGCCAGCAACCATTTCGATGAAGTTCCAGCAACCTTGCCTGCATTGCCAAATCTGGCCTGGCCGGCATTGGCTGGCAATCCGCTGACGGCGGATGCCGAACACGCTGCGCTGGCCGATGCGCATCACCACGCCATCCGCTACGACGATCTGGAGATCGGCGAGCTGCTAGGCGAAGGGGCGAGTGGACACATCCATCGCGCAACACTCAAGCACAGCAATGAAACGATTGCCGTCAAAGTTTTCAAGGCGGCATTTACAAGCGATGGCACGCCGCAGTCAGAGCTGGCTGCCGGGCTGGTCGCTGCCGGGCACCCGAACCTGCTTACGCCACTAGCGGTAGTTCAAGGGCACCCACAAGGCCGCTTGGCAGTGGCGATGCCCTTGCTTTCCCCGGCATACGTCAACCTGGCCGGCCCACCCAGCCTTGCCAGCTGCACGCGTGATGTCTATGCAGCGGATGCGCACTTTACGCCCGCCATCGCCGAACGCCTGCTGGGCTGCGTCCGCGCGGCGCTCACCCACCTCCATGCACAGGGTGTGCTGCATGGCGACCTGTATGCCCACAATATTCTGTGGAACCCCGCAACCGGCGACGCCGTACTGAGCGACTTCGGTGCAGCGATGTTGACTGGCGCGTTGCCACCTGCACAACGCAAGCAGCTGCAAGCAATCGAGTGGCGCGCATTTGCCCACCTTGAAAATGAAATCGCCGCGCGTATCGGCAACTGACGGCAGACCTTGCCTGCTACTTGTTACGCGTCCGCGCCGAGTGTCAATCACGCCTTTTGCCCCCCCCTGAAACAGGGGTTCCGCGGATCAATGAGAAATCATGGAAAACAAAAAAGCCCTGATTTTTCAGGGCTTTAGTGCTTGTTACTTGGAGGCCTGGGTCGGAATCGAACCGGCGTACGCGGATTTGCAATCCGCTGCATAACCACTCTGCTACCAGGCCAAACAACTGCACCGCCGAAGCGCTACACCGCCTCGACATGAAAAGACCCCGCTGCGGGGGCCCTTTCCGATTTGGAGCGGGAAACGAGACTCGAACTCGCGACCTCAACCTTGGCAAGGTTGCGCTCTACCAACTGAGCTATTCCCGCGGTGTGGGGCGAATGATACAGACTTCGGCAGGGGCACGCCAGCGCTTTTTAACAATTCCTTTCACATGGGTTGTTTGGCTATCTGCATCGGATCTGCAATCCCTGTAGCGGGCCGCCAAAAAAAGCGCGGGGCGTTATGTGGATGCCCCAAACCCCCAACTGAGCGGCCCC
>NZ_JBRRCU010000068.1:0-21967 GCF_056759195.1 Stenotrophomonas sp. STEN083
GTCACCGCCTGTATGCGCAAATACCTGACCAGGCTCAATGCCATGAAACGTGACAACGCACCCTGGATAGCGGGTATAGCGGGAGGCGCTAAAGACAGTTGACTCCTACAATGCAGCGGGGGGCCGTTATCGGACTGGCAACGCTATCGGACGTAGCGGGGCTGCGTCACCACCGCGGATCTTCAGTGGGCCGCCGATGAAGGCGAACTCGTAGACCTTGTCGCGGGCCAGTTCGTCCAGCGCGATCAGCTCGATGATCGGTGCGCCTTGCTGGGCCAGCAGGTAGGTGTGCAGCGGGACGTAGTCGTCGGCCACTTCCGAGGGGAAGGTCTCGAAGCTGAGGTTGTCGGCGCCCACGATCATCGCGCCGCCGTCCTCGACCAGGAAGCGTGCGGCATCCAGGCCCATGCCCGGTGGGTTGGCCATATAGGCCTTGGGCTGGTTGAACAGCTGCATGCGTCCGGTGCGGATCAGCACGATGTCGCCTTGCTGCAGGCTGACCTTCTGCCGGCGCAGTGCATCCTGCAGGTCCTGGCGGGTGACGCGGTAGCTGTCGGGCAGCATGTCCACGCCCTTGGCGCCGGCGACGTCGATCAGGATGCCGCGGGCAACCAGCGGTGGGAACTTCTCGATGCCGGTGACCTTCCAGCCGCGATCACCGAGGTGTTTGCTGGCCTCGAAGCCGTTCCAGATCTTGCCGTGGATGCCGAAGTGATTGAGTGCGTCGATATGCGTGCCGGTGTGGCTGTACATCGAGAATGCGGTGCCGGTGTAGCTGCGGGTGATGTTCATTGTTTCGCCCACGCCCATCGGGTCATCGATCACCGTGCCTTGCGGCGTGTGGGTCATCCAGAACTGGTAATGCGGATCGCCGGCGTCTTGCCAGCTCGGCATGCCGACGTAGTAATCGGTGGCCAGGTCGTAGACCTTGCCGCCATTTACCCGCGACAGGATCGCCGCGCGTGATGCCTCGGTGATCAGGTTGAGCCGGCCGATCTCGTCGTTCGGGCCCCAGGGGCTGACGCCGACCTGCTGGCCGGAGGGGAGTGGTACGGCCGTCGTGGACGGATGGGCCGCCGATGGCAGTGCGGTGGCGGCCAGCAGCAGGCCGAGTGCAGTGGTGAGGTTGCGAATATTCATCGGGGAAAGCTCTGTGCGGGGGACGACGCGATGGCGTCGCAACAGGCACGCGGTGGCGTGCACGGGTCTCCGTTTTGCAGCAGGGCCGCCGGGCGCAATGCGTCGGCTGTCGGTCGCGTTGCTGGTAAGGGCAGCGCGCCGACATCAGGCCCGGCTCAGCGGGAGAACGCAGCTTAGGTAGCTGCCGCAGCGCGAAACAGCGCTTGCCGGGCAGGTCAGTATTCGCTGGGCGTCAGCAATCCAGGCCGGCGCAGCGCGGCAGGGCGTCGTGCAGGAAGTCGATGAAGGCGCGCACCTTGGGCTGCAGGTGGCGTTGGGTCGGGTAGACCGCGTAGACGATGCGCTGCGGGTAGTGATGATCCGGCAGCACCTGCTGCAGCTGGCCGCTGGCCAAGGCGGGCGCTGCCAGGAAGGAAGGCAGCGCGCCGATGCCGGTGCCGGCCACCAGCAACTCGCGCAGCAGCAGGCTGTTGTTGGCGCTGACGCGGGTCGGCTGGGTTACCGTCACCTGCCCATCGGGGCCGTGCAGCGGCCAGCTGCCGGGCGAATCGGACAGGCTGTAGGCCAGCAATGCGTGCTCGCCCAGCTGTGCAACCGTGGTCGGCGCTGGATGCTGTTGAAGATAGGCGGGCGCAGCGCACAGCACCTGCTGCAAGGAGGCCAGGCGGCGTGCGACCAGGCTGGAGTCGTGCAACTCGGCGCGTATCCGTAGCGAGACATCGAAGCCTTCGCCGACGGCGTCCACCACCCGGTCTTCCATCACCAGATCCAATGCCAGCTGCGGATGCTCGGCCAGGAACCGTGGCAGCAACGGCGACAGCGTGCTCAACGCGAACGACAGTGGTGCATTGACCCGCAGCCGTCCGCTGACCTCGCCGCTTTGCTGGGCGATGCCGCGCTCCAGTGCATCCAGCTCATCGAGCAGGCGGCAGCACTCCAGATAATAGGCCTGGCCGGTATCGGTCAGGCTCATGCGGCGGGTGGTCCGCTGCAGCAGCACCACGCCCAGATGCGCTTCCAGCGTACGCAGCTGCTTGCTCAAGCCCGCCGCCGACATACCAAGGTCTTCGGCCGCACGCGCCAGGCTGGCCCGCTCGACAATCCGCCGGAAGGCACGCATCAGGTTGAAGGAATCCACGGCAAGCCTCACGACAGAACGCGCACAGGGTAAAGAAAACCGGGGTCAGAGTCAGGTTCTTGTAGCTGCCATGAGGAATGCGGCGCGATGCTGCCTCCCTATTTGGTTCATCGCCGTTGCGGGGGCGTGGCTGGACCGAGAGTCATGCACGCGCTCCTCCGCTCCAGCCGTGTATAAGCCGTAGGCTCCGCCGACATCGGTGTTCCGGCTGCCGTGCTTCGGGGACCATCTCCGGTGGCGAGCATCAAGGAGTCCTTATGACGGTCAAGCGCATGGACAACGTGGGTATCGTGGTCGAGAACCTGGATGCCGCCATTGAGTTCTTCGTTGAACTGGGGCTGGTGCTTGAGGGGCGCATGCCAATCGAGGGGGAATGGGCTGGCCGCGTTACCGGCCTACGCGACCAGCGTGTCGAGATCGCAATGATGCGTACGCCCGATGGCCACAGCAGGCTGGAGCTCTCCAGGTTCGATGCCCCGGCGATTGCATCCGATCATCGTGGGGCGCCGGTGAATTCCCTGGGCTACCTGCGCGTCATGTTCGCGGTGGAGGATATCGATGACACGCTTGAACGGCTCAAGAAGCTGGGAGCATCGGTGGTCGATGAGGTGGTCAACTACGAGAACACCTATCGACTGTGCTACCTCCGTGGTGTTGAAGGCATCCTGATCGGGCTTGCCCAAGAGCTGGGGCAACGGGTAGCAGAGTGAGCGTCGCGTGTTGGTGGGAGGGGCCTGCGCCTTCCAGTTCGTGTCAGCAATCAGCAGGCTCCAGCTCATCAGGCAACGACGACCTCCCGCCGAACGAAGCAACCGTTAAGCCGAGGTAATATGGCCGCGCCGTTTGCTTGACGGCGGGTTTGAGCGCTGTGACTATCCGCTTGTTCATCATGGCTACCAAGGTTCCACCATGTCTGGCTTGCTCGGCGGGTTGATTGAAGGCGTTGTGGATGTTGTTACAGATATCTGGCTGTTGCGCAGGCAGCGTTCGGGCAGAGGTCGCCCGGCAAACGCCGTTGCCAGGGATGCGACGGATATCGTGGTGTTCAATCTATGGGCGCTACTGTTGTCTGCCATCGCATTGGCCTGCTTTTCGGCGATGTTCTTTGTCATGAAGCTGCCGCTGTGGATCAGCCTGGCACCGGTGGCTGCGGTGATTGCCTATCTCGTATACCGGTGGTTTGTGCTGGTACGCGCTGAGTAGCGCACGTGCAAAGCAGATCGGCGCCGCGGTTGGGCGTGGAGTTTTCCGTCCGGTCAGACATTGGATGCTGCGTCTGATCATGGCGAGCAGCAGCTCGCGAAGAGTGGGATGTTGCGGTTCCCGGATCCATGGAATACAGCATGTCGTCCTTCCTGTTGAGCGGTTTGAATCCCGCACTGTTCGTCGAGCTTTTCCAGCTTGATGATGCTGCGCTTGATGCGCGGAACATCGCTCGTGTCATTGCTACTGGGGCATCAGGATTCCCCTGCCGGGTCAGCCTTGCTGATGCGACGGTGGGGGAGGAACTGTTGCTGCTTTCCTTCCAGCACCAACCGGCGGATTCGCCGTACCGGGCGAGTGGGCCGATTTTTGTCCGGCGCGGTGTGGCCCGTGCGGAACTGCAGGTCAATGAGGTGCCGTCGCAGGTGCAGCGTCGGCTGATGTCGTTGCGGGCGTACAGCGTGGAGGATCGGATCACGTTTGCCGAAGTCTGCGATGGAAGAAACGTTGGCGAGTGGCTGCACGATGTATTCGATGATGCTGCTGTGGCTTATGTGCATCTGCATTTTGCACGTTATGGTTGTTTTGCGTGCCGGGCGGACCGGGTGTCGTGAACCCGGCTGTTGTTTGTAGAAGCGGCGTCAGCCGCGAAGCAGATGGTTCGTCAGGTTGCGGGTGTTTGCGCGATCTGTAGGTGCGGTGGTTTCGCGGCTTACGCCGCTCCTACAGGGTGGCTGTTGGATTGCCTGGAAGGCTTCTGCCGAGCATGGCTCGGCACTACCGCGCTGGGCTTGCTTGATTTACATCAAGGTGGGCATTGCCTTGGCGGCGCATGGTTGCTCTCCTGGAGTGGAGAGTTCTGCGATGGCAAAGCCATTTCCGTTGAATCCAAAACATCCTGAGCGGATCTGCTGGGGCTGCGACAAATATTGCGCGACCGATGCGCTGGCCTGCGGCAATGGTTCCGGCCGCACGCAGCATCCGGCGGAGCTGCAGGGGGAGGATTGGTATTTGGCTTGGGGCATAGCGCCGGAGCCGGGTAAGCCGGGGCGGGCAGCGCTGGAGAAATTGTAGGAGCGGCATGAGCCGCGAAGCTGGGAATCAATCAGGTTCTCGGCCTGTTTGTCACTTCAGTGGTGTTGGCTTCGCGGCTGACGCCGCTCCTGATCGGCGGGATTGCTTGGAAGGCCCCTGCCGAGCATGGCTCGGCACTACCTGGGGATTTTTCTGAATGGTGGCTGTCGCTGGCGGGGGGAGGCTTGATCGCGGCGCTGACCGGCCCCATTACCGGTGAACAGTATTCCGGAGGCCGTATGGACCCCAGTCAGAACCCGAACGTGTTTCATGCCACCACCATCTGCTGCGTGCGTCGCGGCGAGCATGTGGCGATTGCTGGCGATGGTCAGGTCACCCTGGGCCATACGGTGATGAAGGGCAATGCGCGCAAGGTGCGCCGGCTTGGCCGCGATGGCCAAGTGCTGGCGGGTTTTGCCGGCGCAGCTGCTGATGCCTTCACCTTGTTCGAACTGTTTGAAGCCAAGCTTGAGAAGCATGGCCAGTTGACCCGCGCTGCGGTGGAGCTGGCCAAGGATTGGCGTACTGATCGCCGCTACGGCAAGCTCGAAGCGCTGCTGGCCGTGGCCGACCGCGAAACCTCGCTGATCATCAGCGGCACCGGCGATGTGATCGAACCGGAAGACGGCATCATCGCGATTGGCTCGGGCGGTTCCTACGCGCTCAGTGCAGCGCGGGCACTGCTCAAACACACCGATCTGGATGCACGTGGCGTGGCCACCGAGGCGATCAACATCGCCGGCGGTATCTGCATCTACACCAACACCAACGTCGTGGTGGAAGAGCTCTGAGCTCTTCGGCCATCAAGCGCGAGTACCCCATGAGCCACAAGATCGAAGTTTCCTCCGCCACCATGACCCCGCGCGAGATCGTGCAGGAGCTGGATCGTCATATCGTCGGCCAGCACGACGCCAAGCGCGCGGTCGCCATTGCGCTGCGTAACCGCTGGCGCCGCATGCAGTTGCCGACCGAGCTGCGCAACGAGGTGATGCCCAAGAACATCCTGATGATCGGCCCGACCGGCGTCGGCAAGACCGAGATCGCACGTCGCTTGGCCACGCTGGCCAATGCGCCGTTCGTCAAGGTCGAAGCCACGCGTTTCACCGAGGTCGGCTACGTCGGCAAGGACGTGGAGCAGATCATCCGTGATCTGGCCGATACCGCCGTCAAGTTGTACCGCGAGCAGGCCAAGGTGCGCGTGCGCACCCAGGCCGAAGAGAAGGCCGAAGACCGCATTCTTGATGCCTTGCTGCCACGTCGCAGCGTTGGCATTGGCTTTGATCCGGAGGCTGCACGCAACGAGCCGTCGGCTGCCGATAATGAAACCCGTATCAAGTTCCGCCGCATGCTGCGCGCGGGCGAGCTGGATGAACGCGAGATCGAGCTGGACGTTTCTGCCAACGTCAGCATGGACATCATGACCCCGCCGGGCATGGAAGAAATGGGTCAGCAGCTGAAGTCCATGTTCGCCAACCTTGGCACTGCAAAGTCGAACAAGCGCACGCTGAGCATCAAGGCCGCGCGTCCGCTGCTGATCGAGGAAGAAGCCGGCAAGCTGGTCAACGAAGACGATATCCGCACGGCTGCGATTGAAGCCTGCGAGCAGCATGGCATCGTGTTCATCGATGAGATCGACAAGGTGGCCAAGCGTAGCGACGCCGGTTCGTCGGGTGGTGATGTGTCGCGCGAAGGCGTGCAGCGCGATCTGCTGCCGCTGGTGGAAGGCTCCAATGTGTCGACCAAGTACGGCACGGTAAAGACCGACCACATCCTGTTTATTGCCTCCGGCGCGTTCCATCTGGCCAAGCCGAGCGATCTGATTCCCGAGCTGCAGGGTCGTTTCCCGATCCGCGTGGAATTGGGTGCGCTGAGCAAGAATGATTTCGTGCGGATTTTGACTGAGCCGAAGGCGGCGCTGACCAAGCAGTACGAAGCCTTGTTGGCGACGGAAGGCGTCAAGGTCAACTTTACTGCCGAGGCAGTGGACCGTTTGGCGGAGATTGCGTTCCAGGTCAACGAGCGGCAGGAGAATATTGGTGCGCGCCGTTTGCATACCGTGTTGGAACGCTTGCTGGATTCGTTGAGCTATGAGGCGCCGGATCGTGATGGCGACAGCATCGCGATCGACCCGGCGTATGTGGACAAGCACCTGGGTGAGCTGGTGAAGGACCCGGATCTGAGTCGCTATATCTTGTGATTGTTGGGTTGGGTTGGTGAGAAGCGGCGGCACTTTGGTGTCGCCGTTTTTCTTGCGTGGGCTATGGCGGTTGGCATTGCGGGTAATGCCCCTGCCGAGCACGGCTCGGCACTGCCGGAGCTGCGCTTAGCCCTCCCTTTGCCGCAGGCAAGGGGAGGGTTGGGAGGGGGGCTTTTGCCTTCGCTTGCTTCGCGGCTTATGGCCCGAGGCCACCCAGCGCCGCTCCCACAAGATCGCCGCGGCGCTGCAAGGTTGCTCGGTAAGGCCTCTGCCGAGCATGGCTCGGCACTACATGGCTGGCTTAGTCTTCGTCTGGTGGTGGTAGCGGCGAAGGATCTGAGCCGGGCTCGAATACGCCGGGTTTTACGTAGTGCGCCATCAGCGCGTCCAGCATCTCACGGCTGTCGCGCTCCAGATCGAACTGGGTAGGCTCCAGCATGGCGCTGTACAGCACGCCGGTCAGGCCTGCGTGCAGGATGCGTGCGCTGGTGGCGGTGTTGACGCCATCGCGCAGTTGGCCCAGCTCGCGCGCGCGTTCAAAGGCGCGGCGGAAAATCGCCATTTCCTCTTCGACGCTGTCGTGCTGCAGTTGCTGCATCGCCACGCTCTCAGCGGACAGGTCGTTGCGCAGCATGATCTCCATCATCTCGCGCAGTCGTGGATCGTTGGCCAACTCACTCAAGGACACAAGCATGGCCGAGCGCAGGTCCAGGATCGGCGTGTTGCGCAGCGGTGAGTAGGTCTGGCGCAGGCGCTTGATGAACGGCACGCGCTCGCGGTTGATCATCGCTTCCAGCACTTCGGTCTTGTTCTTGAAGTGCCAGTACACCGCGCCACGGGAGACGCCCGCGCGCTCGCCTATCGCTGCCAGCGAGCTGCCTGCAACGCCGAGTTCATGGAAGCAGGCCAGCGCCGCATCCAGGATGCTTTCGCGCGTGGCTGCTGCCTCTTCTTTGGTCTTTCTGGCCATTGCTCTATGCAAATGCTGGATGAAACCGACCTGAATTGTACCCGTTTACAAACATCCGTGTATGTATGTATATTTCCGCTGCTTGCTCTGCAGGATGGCCGTGATGTGTGCGGTGGTGGCGGTTGCCACCGATGTACCCGTAACGTATGTGGTACGGAAGGATATGCCCGGGCGTATCTCATGTTCCGCCCGATCCTCGAGCGCCACTTTTCCCCATTGAGCTCCTCTCCCATGCCTGCTATCAGTCGCTACCGTCTCGTCGCGCTTTCCCTCGCACTATCCGTCGCGCTCGTTGCCTGCAAGGGCGGCGGGGAGCAGCCGCAGCAGGGTGGGCCGGGTCAGGTCACCGTGGTCACGCTGAAGCCGGAAACGGTCACCTTGACCCGTGAACTGGCCGGCCGTGCAAACGGTTACCAGGTTGCCGAAGTGCGCCCGCAGGTCAGCGGTATCGTCGCCAAGCGCCTGTTCACCGAAGGCAGCGTGGTCAAGGCTGGCGATCCGCTGTATCAGTTGGATGACGCCGCCTACCGTGCCCAGGCCAACAGCGCCCGCGCGCAGCTGGCACGTGCCGAAGCCAGTGCCAATGCAGCGCGTCTGGCCGCGCGCCGCAGCAGCGAGCTGGTCAAGTCGCGGGTGATCAGCGTGCAGGACGACGAGAACGCACAGGCCGCGTGGAAGCAGGCAGAGGCGGACGTGCTTGCCGCCCGCGCATCGCTGGATGCGGCCAACGTGACGCTGGGCTATGCCCGCATCACCGCGCCGATCAGCGGCCAGATCGGCAAGTCCTCGGTTACCCAGGGCGCGCTGGTCAGCGCCGGCCAGGCTGAGCCGCTGGCCACCATCAACCAGCTCGATCCGATCTATATCGACGTCACCCAGTCCTCGGCCGAGCTGCTGCAGCTGCGCCGCGAACTGGCCGCCGGTCGCCTGGAAGGCGCCTCGGAACTGCCGGTCGATATCGTGCTGGAAGACGGCAGCACCTTTGCCCACAAGGGCAAGCTGGAGTTCTCCGAAGTCAGCGTTGACCCCGCCACCGGCAGCTACCTGATGCGCGTGCGCGTGGACAACCCGGACCAGGTGTTGATGCCGGGCATGTTCGTGCGTGCGGTGCTGGGCAGTGGTGTGCGCCCGAATGCGTTGCTGGTGCCGATGCAGGGCATCGCGCGTGATCCCAAGGGCGATACCTCGGCGATGGTGGTCGATGCCGAAGGCAAGGTTGCCGTTCGCCCGGTCAAGGTCAGCCGCACCATTGGTGACAAGTGGCTGGTCGAGGATGGTCTGAAGGCCGGCGACAAGGTCATTGTCGAAGGACTGCAGAAGATCGGCCCGGGAATGCCGGTGCAGGCCACCGAGAAGGGTGCCGAAGCCGCCAAGCCAGCCGCCGCGCCTGCCGCGGCGCCGGCTGAAAAGCAGTAAGCGGAGAACTACATGGCACGCTTCTTTATCGACAGGCCCATCTTTGCGTGGGTCATCGCCATCATCATCATGCTTGCCGGCGCGCTGGCAATGCTCAAGCTGCCGATCTCGATGTATCCCGAGGTCGCGCCGCCTGCGGTGTCCATTTCCGCCAGCTACCCGGGTGCGTCGGCCAAGGTGGTCGAGGACTCGGTGACGCAGATCATCGAGCAGAACATGAAGGGCCTGGACGGCCTGATGTACTTCTCCTCCAACAGCTCCTCCAACGGCCAGGCCAGCATCACCCTGACCTTCGAGAGCGGTACCAATTCCGACATCGCCCAGGTGCAGGTGCAGAACAAGCTGCAGCTGGCGATGCCGCTGTTGCCGCAGGAAGTGCAGCGCCAGGGCATCAACGTTGCCAAGTCCAGCTCGGGCTTCCTCAACGTGCTGGGCTTCGTGTCCGAAGACGGCAGCATGGATGAGAACGATATCTCCGACTACGTCGGTTCCAATGTCGTCGATCCGCTGAGCCGCGTGCCGGGCGTGGGTTCGATCCAGGTGTTCGGTGGCAAGTACGCCATGCGCATCTGGCTGGACCCGACCAAGCTGCAGACCTACAAGGTCTCGGTTGACGAGGTCACCGCTTCGGTCAGGGCACAGAACGCGCAGGTTGCCGTGGGTCAGTTGGGTGGTGCACCGGCGGTCAAGGGCCAGCAGCTCAATGCCACCATCAATGCGCAGGACCGCCTGCAGACGCCGGAGCAGTTCCGCAACATCGTGATCCGCACCGAGAGTGACGGCTCCACCTTGAAGCTGGGTGATGTCGCCCGCGTCGAACTGGGCGCGGAAACCTACGACTTCGTCACCCGTTACAACGGCAAGCCGGCCTCCGGCCTGGCCATCACCCTGGCTACCGGTGCCAACGCGCTGGAAACCGCCGAGGGGGTGAGCAAGACTCTGGACGAGCTGAAGGCCAACTTCCCGGCCGGCATGACCGCGGTGATCCCGTACGACACCACGCCGTTCGTGAAGGTGTCGATCAAGGGCGTGGTCAAGACCCTGCTGGAAGCGATCGTGCTGGTGTTCGTGGTGATGTATCTGTTCCTGCAGAACTTCCGCGCCACCCTGATCCCGACCATCGCCGTGCCGGTGGTGTTGCTGGGTACCTTCGGCATCCTGGCGGTGCTGGGTTTCTCCATCAACATGCTGACCATGTTCGCGATGGTGCTGGCGATCGGTCTATTGGTCGATGACGCCATCGTGGTGGTGGAGAACGTCGAGCGCATCATGTCCGAGGAAGGACTGTCGCCGCTGGAAGCCACCCGCAAGTCGATGAGCCAGATCACCGGCGCACTGGTCGGTATCGGCCTGGTGTTGTCGGCGGTGTTCGTGCCGATGGCCTTCATGAGTGGCTCCACCGGCGTCATCTACCGGCAGTTCTCGGCGACCATCGTGTCGGCGATGGCTTTGTCGGTGCTGGTCGCCATCGTGCTGACTCCGGCGCTGTGCGCCACCATGCTCAAGCCGCTGAAGAAGGGCGAGCACCACGTTGCCCACAAGGGTATCTCGGGCCGTTTCTTCAACTGGTTCAACAACGGCTTTGACCGCACCAGTGGCACCTACCAGCGTGGCGTGCGCGGCATCCTGCATCGCCCGGGCCGTTTCATGGCGGTGTTCCTGGCGCTGGCGGTGGTGATGGGCCTGCTGTTCGCGCGCCTGCCCAGCTCGTTCCTGCCCAATGAAGACCAAGGCATCCTGATGGCGCTGGTCAACGCACCGGTTGGCGCTACCCAGGAACGTACCCTGGAGTCGATCTACAAGCTGGAAGACCACTTCCTGAAGAACGAGAAGGACGCGGTCGAGTCGGTGTTCTCGGTGCAGGGTTTCAGCTTCTCCGGCATGGGCCAGAACTCGGGCATGGCCTTCGTCAAGCTCAAGGACTGGAGCGAGCGCAGTGCCGACCAGGGCGTTGGCCCGATCACCGGGCGCGCGATGGCCGCCCTTGGCCAGATCAAGGACGCCTTCATCTTCGCCTTCCCGCCGCCGGCCATGCCGGAGCTGGGTATCGCCTCGGGTTACACCTTCTTCCTGAAGGACAACTCCGGGCAGGGTCATGATGCGCTGGTCAATGCACGTAACCAGTTGTTGGGCATGGCCGGCGAAAGCAAGCTGCTGGCCAACGTGCGCCCGAACGGCCTGGACGACACCCCGCAGCTGCGTCTGGACATCGACGTGGCCAAGGCCGGTGCGCACGGTCTGTCGCTGGACACCATCAACAGCACGCTGGCCACCGCCTGGGGTTCGAGCTACGTCGATGACTTCATCGACCGTGGCCGCGTCAAGCGCGTCTACGTGCAGGCCGATGATGCCTTCCGCATGAACCCGGAAGACTTCAACCTTTGGACGGTGAAGAACACGTCCGGCGAGATGGTGCCGTTCTCGGCCTTCGCCAGCCAGCGCTGGGATTACGGCTCGCCGCGCCTTGAGCGCTACAACGGCGTCTCCGCACTGGAAATCCAGGGCGAAGCCGCACCGGGCGTAGCCTCGGGTGATGCGATGCTGGAAGTGGAAAAGCTGGCCAAGCAGTTGCCGGCCGGTTTCAGCATCGAGTGGACCGCCGTGTCCTACCAGGAACGCGAGGCCGGTTCGCAGACGCCGCTGCTGTACACGCTGTCGCTGCTGATCGTGTTCCTGTGCCTGGCTGCACTGTATGAAAGCTGGAGCGTGCCGACTGCGGTGCTGATGGTTGCGCCGCTGGGTATCCTCGGTGCAGTGCTTGCAAACACCATGCGCGGCATGGAGCGTGACGTGTACTTCCAGGTGGCAATGTTGACCACCGTGGGTTTGACCTCGAAGAACGCGATCCTGATCGTCGAGTTCGCCAAGGAGCATCTGGAGAAGGGTTCGGGTGTGATCGAAGCGACGATGCACGCGGTCCGCGACCGTCTGCGTCCGATCATCATGACCTCGCTGGCCTTCGGCCTGGGTGTGTTGCCGCTGGCAATCGCCTCCGGTGCAGGTTCCGGTGCACAGCGCGCCATTGGTACCGGCGTGCTGGGCGGCATGGTGGTGGGCACCTTGCTCGGCCTGTTCTTCATCCCGCTGTTCTTCGTGGTGGTGCAGCGCTTGTTCAACCGCAAGCAGCTGGCTAAGAACGGCGACCTGCCGCAGCAGTAAGCGGGCAGGGCAGTTGCAAGCAAAAGGCGCCGAAAGGCGCCTTTTGTTTTTTCAGCCCCTCT
Organism: Stenotrophomonas sp. STEN083; assembly: GCF_056759195.1. Taxonomy (NCBI): domain Bacteria; kingdom Pseudomonadati; phylum Pseudomonadota; class Gammaproteobacteria; order Lysobacterales; family Lysobacteraceae; genus Stenotrophomonas; species Stenotrophomonas sp. STEN083. Next base: position 12,360 of record NZ_JBRRCU010000068.1, read on the forward strand.
CCCGCCTGCGGGGTGAAAGAGGGGCGTCTACAAACCATCGGTTTGTGCCCCTGTTGAACGAACTTGCGCCAGCGCATGGGCCGGGGCGCGGAGCGGGGGTTAGGGTTAGGGCAGCTCCGGGCCTGGAAAACCCGAAAGCCAACCCCTCCCCAACCCTCCCCTTTGCTGCGCAAAAGGGAGGGGGCTGGAAGCGAGGCAAAAAAAAACCGGGCCAGGCCCGGTTTTTCTATGCTTCGGTAACCGCCAGCTCCAGTAACTGAGCCTTCTCAACCGCGCCCAGACCTTGGGCGAATACCGCAAGGCGGTTGCAGAGCTCGGCCTGATGTTCCGGATATGCCGCTACCAGTTCACGTTGAACCTGTTGGTAGGCATCCCAGAACGGGGCCGAGCAGCGATGTTGTGCGTACTGCTGTCGCAATTGCTCCCCAGCACGCTGGAGGGATTGGCGACTGCTGTGTTGGATGGGCGTTGTATACATCGCTTCACCTCGATGGCAGTGCCCCTGTACCCCGAGCATACCGCTGTTTATCTTACGATCTGGCTACAGCGTCTTATTTCCTGATGAGATTAATAGGGATTTGTTCAGATAACGTCACGTTACTCGCCGATATCTTCATTCCAGACGTCCGGGTTCTCGGCGATATAGCGGCCCATCATCTCGATGCAGCTGGCGTCATTGAGGTCGATGACGTTCACGCCGTTCTCGCGCAGCCAGTCGATCCCACCCGGGAAATTGACCGATTCACCCACCACCACGGTGCCGATATTGAACTGGCGTACCAGCCCGCTGCAGTACCAACACGGGGCCAGGGTGGTGACCATGATGGTGTTGCGGTAGCCGCGCTGACGGCCGGCCTTGCGGAAGGCGTCGGTTTCGCCATGGATCGACGGGTCGCCTTCCTGGATGCGGCGGTTATGGCCGCAGCCGAGCAGGCGGCCATCGTTGTGGTACAGCGCTGCGCCAATCGGAATGCCGCCTTCGGCCAGGCCCTGGCGGGCCTCGGCGATAGCGGTTTCAAGCAGGGCGCGGTAGTCCGGGGTGGTGATCATGCAAGGTCCTTGTGGTGCTGTGGTGATCATCATAGCGGCCGGATTCAGCCTGCTGGCGCCGCAATCGGGCTGTCGGTGCGATAATCGCAGGCATGAGCGAATCCCCCTACAAGACCGGCACCACCCACTTCGGCTTCCGCGATGTACCGGCCAAGGACAAGCAGAAGCTTGTCGGCCAGGTGTTCACCTCCGTGGCCGACAACTACGACGTGATGAACGACCTGATGAGCCTGGGTATTCATCGGCTGTGGAAGCGCTACTTCGTAGCCACCGCGCAGGTGAAGCCGGGCGACCGCGTGCTGGATCTGGCCGGCGGTACCGGTGATATCGCGGTGCTGCTGAAGGAGCGCATCGGCGCCGAAGGCAGCGTGGTGCTGGGGGACATCAACGCCGGCATGCTGTCGGTGGGTCGCGACCGTCTGACCAACCGCGGCCAGGTCTCGGGCTTCGAGTGGGTGCAGCTCAATGCAGAGGCGCTGCCGTTCCCGGACCAGAGCTTCGATCTGGTGACGATCTCCTTCGGCCTGCGCAACGTGACCGACAAGGAAGCCGCGCTGCGCGAGATGTACCGCGTGCTGAAGGTGGGCGGGCAGGCGCGCGTGCTGGAATTCTCGGAAGTGACGGTGGATTGGTTCAAGCCGATCTACGATTTCCACTCGTTCAAGGTGCTGCCGAAGCTGGGCAAGCTGTTTGCGCGTGGTGATGCTGACAGCTACCAGTATCTGGCCGAGAGCATCCGCAAGCACCCGCCGCAGGAAGAGCTGAAGGCGATGATGACGGAGGCGGGTTTTGGCCGCTGTCATTACAAGAACCTGAGCGCGGGGATTGTTTCGATTCATTCGGGTTACAAGCTTTGAGGCTTGCTTGCTGGGTGTGTTGAGAAAAAGGCGGCCATTGGCCGCCTTTTTTGCATGTGGGACGGTGCTGTTGGTTTTGTCTTTTGCGGGTAAAGCGCCTGCCGAGCTTGGCTCGGCACTACGACTCTGCCCCCTCCCTTTGGCCGCAGGCCAAGGGGAGGGTTGGGGAGGGGTTGGCTTTTCAGCTTTTGCCTTGGCCCTTCTCCCGCTTGCGGGAGAAGGGTTGGGATGAGGGGCGCCTTTGATCTTGCCGGCAAGGCCCCTGCCGAGCATGACTCGGCACTACAGGGGCGCGCTCGCTGAAGCCCTCCCTTTGCCGAAGGCAAGGGGAGGGTTGGGAGGGGTGCTTTTGCTCTGCTCTTGGTCGGGATGATGACGCAATGCGAAGAGCGATCCCCGCCTTCGCGGGAATGACGATAGCGGGAATTTTCCGGGCCCGGACCTTGCCGCAACCGTCGCTTGCCGCACTGCCGCATCCATCAAAGCCTTTCAGGTTTAAAATCAACGGTTATCCCCTGAACCGGTTCCAGATCAATGCGTTCTTCGTTCCTGATGCTGCCCCTGGCCGTGGCGCTTGTCGCCGGCTGTGCCAAAGAACCCGCAGCCCCCACCGTCGACCCCGTCGCCCAGAAGCCCGCCGCCGCCGTGAATACCGTCAGCCGCAGCCACGATGAAAGCTCCTACGCTGAACCCGAAAAGGTCGTCATCAAGGACGTGGCGCTGGACCTGAAGGTCGACTTCGACGCCAAGCAGATCGGTGGCACCGCCACCTACACGCTGGAGTGGAAGGACAAGGCTGCCAAGCAGCTGCTGCTCGACACTCGCGAGTTGAGCGTGGAGAAGGTCGAGGCCCTCGCCGCCGATGGCGCTGCTACACCGCTGCAGTTCGTGCTGGCGCCGGCCGACAAGGTGTTCGGCAGCAAGCTGAGCATCGAAACCCCGGCCCAGCCGACCTCGGTGCGCATCACCTACCACACCGCGCCGACCGCTTCCGGCCTGCAGTGGCTGGAGCCGTCGATGACCGAGGGCAAGAAGCTGCCCTTCATGTTCAGCCAGTCGCAGGCGATCCACGCCCGTTCCTGGGTGCCGTTGCAGGACACCCCGAGCGTCCGCTTCACCTATAGCGCGCACGTCACCAGCCGCCCGGACGTAATGGTGCTGATGAGCGCCGACAACGATCCCAAGGCCGCACGCGATGGCGATTACGCCTTCAAGATGCCGCAGCCGATTCCGTCCTACCTGCTGGCCATCGCTGCTGGCGACCTGGTATTCGAACCGATCTCCGAGCGTTCCGGCGTGTGGGCCGAGCCGACCATGGTCAACAAGGCCGTCAAGGAATTCGAAGACACCGAGAAGATGATCGGTGCCGCCGAGAACCTGTATGGCGAATACCGTTGGGGCCGTTACGACATGCTGGTGCTGCCGCCGTCGTTCCCGTTCGGTGGCATGGAAAACCCGCGCCTGACCTTCGCTACCCCGACCGTCATCGTTGGCGACAAGTCGCTGGTGTCGCTGGTCGCGCACGAACTGGCGCATAGCTGGTCCGGCAACCTGGTGACCAACGCCAGCTGGAAGGACATCTGGCTCAACGAAGGTTTCACCACCTACGTGCAAGGCCGCATCACCGAGGCGCTGTACGGTGCCGAGATGGCCGAGATGGAGCGCGAGATCGACCAGACCGATCTGCTCAACGAAGTGAAGGACATGAGCCCGGCCGACCAGGCGCTGGCACTGCCGCCGCTCAACGAGCGTGACCCGGACGATGCGCTGAGCCAGGTGGCTTACGTCAAGGGCGCGTGGTTCCTGCAGTTCCTGGAGCAGCGTTTTGGTCGTGCGGTGTTTGATCCGTTCCTGCGTGGCTGGTTCGACGACCATGCCTTCCAGAGCGCCAACACCGACCAGTTCGTCGAGTACATGAAGAAGAACCTGCTGCCGAAGAATCCGACGGCGGTCACCGATGCCGAGCTGAAGGCATGGCTGGAAGAGCCGGGCATCCCGGCGTTCGCCACCAAGGCCCGTTCGCGCAACTTCGCCGTGGTCGACACCGCACGCATCGCCTTCCTGGGCAGCGACGCATTGCCGAACAGCCAGGTGACCCGCGAGTGGAACACCCAGGAATGGGTGCGCTTCATCGATGGCATGGGTGAGAAGCTGCCGGTCGAGAAGCTGGCCCAGCTGGACAAGGGTTACCACTTCACCGGTACCCCGAACGGCGAAATCGCGATGCGTTGGTACCCGCTGGCAATCCGCAGCGGCTACACCGATGCACAGGCTGCCGCCGGTGAGTTCATCCAGAAGGTTGGCCGTCGCAAGCTGGTGCTGCCGATCTACGCTGAACTGCTGAAGACGCCGGAAGGTCTGGCGTTTGCCAAGGAAGTGTTCGCCAAGGCCAAGCCGGGCTACCACCCGATCACCACCGCCTCGGTGGAAGCAATGATCGCCAAGGCTGAAGCTGCACCGAAGCAGGAAGCTGCGCCGAAGCAGTAATCGGCCAGGAAGAGAAACAAGACAACGGCGGGCGCAAGCCCGTCGTTGTTGTTTGTGCTGTTTTTGGTTTGCTTTGCTTTGCTGTTGCCTCTATGCCGTCATCCTCGCGAAGGCGGGGATCGCTCTACGCTTTGGCTTTTGATCTAAGCCAAAGCAGAAGCAAGAGCAGAGGCAAGAGCGATGACCCGACATTCGTCGGTTAAAAACCCCGCCTTCGCGGGAATGACGGCATCCAGGGCAAAGTCCAAAGTCCAAAAGCCAAAACCAAAACCAAAACCAAAACCAAGAGCCAAAACCAAGAGCCAAAACCAAGAGCCTTTAGTTCCCAGCGTTCCCCGCAACAACCGGCAAACCGTTCAACACGGTCTTATCAATCTTCGCCGCCACACCAACACTGCGACCAGCAAGATTGACCACGCTGTACTGCACCGCCACGCCCAGCACCTGGGTAGCCTGCGACATATCCAGACCATAGGACTGACGCAGCCACTGCAGCATCCCCGAGGTTGCCAAACGCAGCGCATCGTCGCTGGAGCCGCCTTGCCCCAAGGTCATGATCTGCGTCGGCGATTCCACGCGCGGCGTGGCGATGGACTGCTTCTTTATCAACTCAACTTTCAACACCACATCCAGTGATGTCTCCAGCGCCCATTGGCTGGTTTCGCCATCACCCTGCAGTGCATGGCCATCACCGAGATACAGCAATGCGCCGGGCTGCTGCACCTCCAGGTAAACGGTGTTGCCCTGGACCACGGCGTTGAAATCCATATTGCCGCCGAAGTCGCTGGCGTCGCCGGTGGAGAACGGGGGATAGCCAAAACCGGGAGCGACAGCGAGGCCGCCGAGCATCGGCTTGACCGGGATCTCAAAATTCTTCAATGCGCCGCTGGCTCCCTGTGGCCGCGCCATGCCGCGCGCGCGATCCAGTTCCCAGCGCACCGGCTTGCCCAGCGTCGCGGTCTCGGTGGCGATGCGTGGCGTCTTCAAGCGGCCGACGATGCCGTCGAGGCTGTCGGCGTAGTCGCGGTTGAGTTTGAGTGAGCTGATGGTGATCGCCAGCGTGTCGCCGGGCTCGGCACCGGCGACGAAGAACGGCCCGCCCTGTGGATTGCCGAACAGGGCGCGGGTGATGCCGTGCTCGTCGACACCACCGGAATCCAGGGTTTTGGTCCGCACCGAATCGCCAGGCCAGATCACCAGCGCCGGCGCGCGGTCGGCGCTGAAGGTATTGGAGTAATCGCTGGGCGTGAAGTCGTGCAGGCGCGGTGCGTTGTCCGGCCGTACCGGCACCCGCCAGGCGCTGAAATCATGTGCTGCACGCGCGCTGCGGTTATTGGTGTCCGGCTCGTCGCTGCGGCCCTGCATGCGGCTGCCATCGATGCGTCCGTCGTAGTGATAGACCTGGCCGTCATTGCCGGTTGCAGTGAACTTCAGTTGCGCCCCGTTCAAGCTGCCGCTGATCGGGTCGCCGCCCAATGTTCCGCTGACCCGCGTGCCTTGCACGTCCAGATTCAAGGTCTGCTGGGCGGTGTTGCCCCATAGATCGGTGGCCAGGATCCATTGATCGGCGGCGAGGGCACTGAGCGGGAGTACGGACAACAACAGCGAAGACCATTTCAGGGAAGTGCGCACGTTGCGTGTGTCTGCGAAGGGCCCGAGGGGCGTGTTCGCGGAGTGTACGAATGGCTGCCTTGCCGTCGCAGTGTCAAAGGTAACTACACCTGTAGTCATTCCGGTCGTTCGTACAGCCGGGCGATGATCCCTGCGGCAGGCTGCCGGAGTGGCTCGGCGCCGTACTCAGGGCGTGGCGCGCACAGCCAGGAACATGTCCACGCAGTCGTGCATCACCCGTTGCTGCGCGCTGGCGTCCAAGGGCGCGGCACCCATCGCGATCTGCGGCCAGAACGCGAACGCCTTGACCATGCCCTGCAGCTGGTGGGCGGCGTCGGCCGGGGCGATGTCGTCGCGCAGGCGGCCATCGGCCTGGGCGGCGCGGATCCAGGTGGTCAGGCCTTCTTCCTTCTCGGCCAGCTTGTCCATCATCACCCGTGCTCGTTCCGGCGCATGCACCAGTTCGGCCATGGCCACCCGCGACAGGTCGATGAAGCTGGCGTCGCTGAGCAGGCGCAGCTTCTGCGCGACGAAGGCCAGCAACTGCTCGCGCAATGGCCGGGCCGGATCGTAGGCGAGCGTGTCCAGCGATTGGCTGGCTTCCCACAGCTGCCAGAGGATGGCGGTGAACAGCTCGTCCTTGCTGGCGAAGTGGTTGTAGACCGTGCGCTTGGACACATCGGCGGTGGCGGCGACGCGGTCCATGCTGGTGCCGGCAAAGCCCAGCTCGCGGAACTCGGCCACCGCCGCACGCAGGATGGCCTCACGTTTGCGGTCGGTCAGGCGGAGAGGGCGCTTGGAGTCGGTCATTCATCCATTTTACACCGTTCAGTTTACTTTCCTTGAAATGGAAGTAGACTCGCCAGTGTACTTTTGACGGCAAGCCCAGCCATGAAGCGTCGCCTGCCTCGTTTCCTCCTTCCCATTACGGTGCTGATTGCCATGTCCATTGGCCTGCTGACCTGCGGTGCACATCCGGCCGCTTCCTACGACCAGTCGCCGCAATATGGCGAGGGGCGCTTCCACAATGTGGCCAAGCAGGCGCCGCTCGGCTTCGTGCGTGGTGCCAAGGTGTGGTGGCGGTTCCTGTTCGACAAGCCGGCTGACGCGACCCCGCAGGTGGCGATCCCGGTGCATGCCTTGACCCGGCAGGTGCTGCTGGACGCGCCCGACGACAGCCTGTGGCGGCTCGGTCATTCGACCATGCTGATGAAGCTGGATGGTCACTTCTGGTTGACCGATCCGGTGTTCTCCGAGCGCGTGTCGCCGTTCTCATTCATGGGGCCGAAGCGCTTTCACGCGCCGCCGCTGTCGATCGACGAGTTGCCCGAGATCACCGGCGTCATCATCTCGCATGACCACTACGATCATCTCGACCACGATGCAGTGTTGGCGCTGGCACCGAAAGTGCGGCACTTCGTGACTGCGTTGGGCGTGGGTGATCGTCTGCTGGCCTGGGGTGTGCCGCAGGAAAAGATCATCCAGCTGGATTGGTGGCAGGAAACGCGGGTGGAAGGCTTGAAGATCGCAGCCACGCCAGCACAGCATTTCTCCGGTCGCGGTTTGTCCGATGGCAACCGCACCCTGTGGGCATCGTGGGTGATCGATAGCGGTCGCACGCGGATCTTCTTCAGTGGTGATAGCGGTTACTTCGATGGCTTTGCGAAGATCGGTGAGCGCTACGGCCCGTTTGATCTGGCGATGGTCGAGACTGGTGCCTACGACGCCGATTGGCCGGGCGTGCACATGCAACCGGAGCAGAGCCTGCAGGCGCATCTGGATGTGCGCGGCAAGGTGATGATGCCGATCCATAACGGCACGTTTGATCTGGCCTTGCATCCCTGGACCGAGCCGTTCGAGCGGATCACCGCACTGGCGGCGGAGCAGGGGGTGGTGCTGACTGCGCCGCAGATGGGAGAACGTTTGGATATCCGTGCGCCGGCGCCTTCTACGCATTGGTGGCGGGTTGGCGGGGAATGATGGTTGCGGTTGCGTTTAATGCCGTCATTCCCGCGTGGGTGGGAATGACGGCATAAGAGCCAAAGCCAAAGCGACTCCCGATTCCCCAACATGCTCTAAAGTGAACCCCATCGCGCGCCCGTACCGCGCCACGTTCACCGGAGCTGTTTGATGAAACCCCTGATCCTCGGCGCCCTCTGCGTCTTCGCCCTGGCCGCCTGCAGCAACCCGGAGGCCGAGCGCCAGCAACAAGAAGCTGCAGCTGCACAGGAGCGCGCCAAGCGCGAAGCCGACGCCGAAGGTATCGGCAAGCTCTACGACACTGCAGTTACCGCTGCCGATTGGGAAAAAGCGCGCATCCACGGCGCCGCCTTGCTCGATCAGTTCCCCGATTCGGAAACCGCCAAGCGCATCGAGCCGGGCTTTGCCGAGGTTCGGGAGAAGGCCACTGTCGCCAGCGAGCTGCGTCGCATGCAGGCCTTGTGGAGCTACAACCAGGTGCCGGTCAAGGGTGGCACCCAGCGCTCGGCGGCAATCCTCAGCAAGGATCGCGTGGAAGTGGACAGCACCGGCCCCAAGCAGGTGAATCTGGTGTTCCGCGATCACCCGGAGTGGAAGCGCCACGCCTATCTGGTGCTGCAATCCAGTGACTTCGCCAAGGCCTGCTACCGCGGCTGCCAGGTCAAGGTCAGCGTCGATGGGGCACCGGCTCGCAACATGGCCGCGCATCGCCCGGATACCGATGAGGCCATTGCCATGTTTATCGATGACAACCGCGGCTTATGGCGGCAGGCACGCAAGGCCAAGGTCATCGAGATCGAGTTCCCGGTGTTGGCTGGTGGCACCCGCAAGGCGGTGTTCGAGGTTGGCGGGCTGGATGGCAGTCAGATGCCGAACTGGGATTGATGCCCGTGCTCGTTGATGTGGCGGGGCGTTGCGACGTCGCCGCCAGTCGTCACTGGGTGTTCGACATGGACGGCACCCTGACCGAGCCGGTGCATGATTTCGAATTGATCCGGCGCGAGCTGCGGATTCCATCCGGCGCGGACATTCTTGAGCATCTGGCCAGCCTGCCGGCGCAGCAGGCGGCAGACAGTCATGCCTGGCTGATGCAGCACGAGCGTGAGTTAGCCGAAGCATCGGTTGCTGCGCCAGGTGCGGTGGCCTTGATCCGCGCGCTGCATGCCGATGGGTGCCGCTTGGGCATCCTCACCCGCAATGCGCGTGAGCTGGCCGGAGTGACCCTAGCGGCGATTGGCGTGGCGGAGTGTTTTGCTGTCGATGAAATCATCGGCCGCTGGGAAGTGGAGCCCAAGCCGTCACCGGCGGGGCTGCAGTTCTTTGCCGAGCGTTGGAATGTGGCGCCGGCTGCGATGCGCATGGTCGGTGATCATTACTACGATCTGGCCACCGCGAAAGCTGCTGGCGTGCCGGGCATCCTGATCAATGTGCCGGATGATCCGTGGCCGGGCATGGCGCACTGGCAGCTGCGGGATTGTGCGCAGTTGCTGCAGCAGTGGCAGGCCGCAGGCGGTTTGTAGGAGTCAACTGTCTTTAGCGCCTCCCGCTATACCCGCTATCCAGGGTGCGTTGTCACGTTTCATGGCATTGAGCCTGGTCAGGTATTTGCGCATACAGGCGGTG